>JBIODP010000098.1:0-8275 GCA_044445195.1 Burkholderiales bacterium
GTCCGACTTTGGTCGTCTCGACCAACGATGACGTCGTCAACGGCAACACGTCGAGCCCATGCGCGCTGATCGCCAATCCCGGCGCGGACGGCATCTCGCTGCGCGAGGCGCTGTTGGCGGCGAACAATGCGACCGGCGCCGGGAGCAACAACGTGTTGGTTCGCACCGTGCCCGTTGCCTACCTCTCGCTTGGGAAAAATGGCGAAAAGCGCGACGTGCCGGTCGCCACCGTGTTTGATCTGCAGGTGGCCAATTACGGCATTGCCCGTGGCTTGCCCGGCGAACTGGCGGCCAGGGATTTTAATGACGATACGCCTTACACGCCTGCATGGCAGGAACGCATCACCGGTACCCCGCGCGAACAACTGATTACCGTGGCGCGGCAATTTGCCGATAACGCCGACAAGACGCGCGGCAAGTCCATGGTCATCATCGGCGCGGCAATGAATCACTGGTACCACGCCGATATGAACTATCGCGGCGTGATCAATATGCTGATGATGTGCGGCTGCATCGGGCAAAGCGGCGGCGGTTGGGCGCATTACGTAGGGCAGGAAAAATTACGCCCGCAAACCGGTTGGACCGCGCTGGCCTTTGCGCTCGACTGGATTCGCCCGCCGCGCCAGATGAATTCCACCAGTTTTTTCTATGCGCACACCGATCAGTGGCGCTACGAAAAATTAGGCATGGAAGAAATCTTGTCTCCGCTGGCCGACAAGAGTGTTTTCGGCGGCAGCATGATCGATTACAACATTCGTGCCGAACGGATGGGATGGCTGCCTTCCGCGCCTCAACTCAAGACCAACCCCTTGCAAGTGGTGCGCGAGGCAATAGCCGCCGGCGTCGACCCGAAAGACCACGTGGTCAAGGGTTTGAAGGATGGGTCGCTGAAAATGAGCTGCGAAGACCCGGACCATCCAGACAATTGGCCGCGCAACATGTTTGTCTGGCGCTCTAATATTTTGGGCTCTAGCGGCAAGGGGCACGAATATTTTCTGAAGCATCTGCTGGGAACCGGCCATGGCGTCCAGGGCAAGGATATGGGCGCCGACCAGGCCAAGCCGACGGAGGCGGTCTGGCATGAAACGGCGCCGGAAGGCAAGCTGGATTTGTTGGTGACGCTGGACTTCCGCATGAGCACCACCTGCCTATACTCCGATATCGTGTTGCCCACTGCGACCTGGTATGAAAAAAACGACCTGAATACGAGCGACATGCATCCGTTCATCCATCCGCTATCGACCGCCGTGGACCCCGCCTGGCAGTCGCGCAGCGATTGGGAAATATATAAAGGTTTCGCCAAAAAATTCAGTGAAATCTGCGTCGGTCATCTGGGCGTGGAGCGCGACATCGTATTGTCGCCGCTGATGCATGATACCCCTGCCGAATTGGCGCAGCCATTCGGCGTGCAAGACTGGAAACGCGGCGAGATCGACCTTATCCCGGGCAAGACTGCGCCCAGTCTGTCGGTCGTCGAGCGAGACTACCCCAATGTGTATAAGCGCTTTACCGCGCTGGGTCCGTTGATGGGCACGGTCGGCAACGGCGGCAAGGGAATCGCCTGGAATACCCAGACCGAAGTCAGGCAGCTTGCCGAACTCAACGGCGCAGTGACCGAGCAGGGAGCCACGTGCGGGATGCCCAGGATCGACTCCGACATCGACGCTTGCGAAGTCGTGTTGCAACTTGCTCCCGAGACCAATGGCCATGTGGCGGTCAAGGCATGGCAAGCTCTGGGAAAGCAAACCGGGCTCGATCACACCCATCTGGCGCTGTACCGCGAAGACGAGAAAATTCGTTTCCGCGATATTCAGGCACAACCGCGCAAGATCATCAGTTCGCCGACCTGGAGCGGAATCGAAAGCGAAACCGTCTCGTATAACGCCGGCTATACCAACGTGCACGAAATGATTCCATGGCGGACTCTCACCGGTCGCCAGCAGTTTTACATGGATCATCCGTGGATGACCGCCTTTGGCGAGGGGTTTAGCAGTTACCGGCCGCCGGTCGATTTGAAGACGACGGGTGATATTCACAACATCAAGCCGAACGGCAACAAGGAAATCGCGCTGAACTTTATTACACCGCACCAGAAGTGGGGCATTCACTCCACCTACAGCGACAACCTGATGATGCTGACCTTGAATCGCGGCGGCACCGTCATCTGGCTATCCGAAGACGATGCCAAAAGCGTGGGAATAGTCGATAACGACTGGGTAGAGCTGTTCAACGTCAATGGCGCGGTAGCCGCCCGCGCGGTGGTGAGTCAGCGCGTCAATCCGGGCATGGTGATGATGTACCACTCGCAAGAAAAAATTATCAATACGCCAGGGTCTGAAATCACTGGAATGCGCGGCGGCATACACAATTCGGTGACGCGCATCGTGCTCAAACCGACCCACATGATCGGCGGCTATGCACAGTTTAGCTACGGCTTCAACTATTACGGAACCATCGGCACCAACCGCGACGAATTTGTGGTGGTTCGCAAGATGAGCAAAATCGATTGGCTGGATGGCGAAGCGGCATCCGATGCGCCCGCCAAAGCAGTCCAGGCCTAAGGAGAACATAGATGAAAATACGCGCGCAAATCGGCATGGTTCTGAATCTGGATAAATGCATCGGTTGCCATACCTGTTCCGTCACCTGCAAAAACGTCTGGACCAGTCGCCCCGGCATGGAATACGCATGGTTTAACAATGTCGAGACCAAGCCCGGCATCGGTTACCCGAAGGAATGGGAAAATCAGGATAAATGGAATGGCGGCTGGATCAGAAAAGCCGACGGCAAGATCGAGCCGCGCCAGGGGGCCAAATGGAAACTCCTGATGCGCATCTTCTCCAATCCCAACCTGCCGGAAATCGACGACTATTACGAGCCTTACACGTTTGACTATGCGCATCTCCAGTCTGCTCCCGAGATGAGCGCAAACCCCACTGCGCGCCCCCGTAGCCTGATTACCGGCAAGCGCATGGAAAAAATCGAATGGGGACCGAACTGGGAAGAAATACTCGGCGGCGAATTCTCCAAGCGCAGCAAGGACAAGAATTTCGACGATATCCAGAAGGATATCTACGGCCAGTTCGAAAATACCTTCATGATGTACCTGCCGAGGTTGTGCGAGCATTGCCTGAATCCGGCTTGCGTCGCAAGTTGCCCGTCCGGTTCGATTTACAAGCGCGAGGAAGATGGCATTGTCCTGATCGATCAGGATAAATGCCGCGGTTGGCGCATGTGCGTCAGCGGCTGTCCTTATAAAAAGATTTATTACAACTGGAAATCCGGCAAGGCGGAAAAATGCATTTTCTGTTACCCGCGGATTGAATCCGGCCAACCTACGGTATGTTCGGAGACCTGCGTTGGCCGGATACGTTATCTTGGCGTATTGCTTTACGACGCAGATCGCATTGAGGCGGCGGCTAGCGTCCCTCATGACCGCGATTTATATCAGGCGCAACTCGATATTTTTCTTGACCCGAACGACCCCAAGGTCATTGAGCAAGCGCGCATCGACGGCATACCCGACAAATGGATGGATGCAGCGCGCAAAAGCCCTGTATACAAGATGGCGGTCGACTGGAAAGTGGCGCTGCCGTTGCATCCGGAGTACCGCACGATGCCGATGGTCTGGTACGTGCCGCCGCTTTCGCCCATCAGCGCTGCGGCAAACGCCGGCCACATTGGCGCAAACGGCGAAATTCCCGATGTCAAACAACTGCGTATTCCAGTCAAGTACCTGGCGAATCTGCTGACGGCCGGCGATACCGTGCCGGTGGAACGCGCACTGGAGCGCATGCTGGCGATGCGCGCATTCCAGCGCGAAAAACATGTCGATGGACGAATCAACACCGCCGTGCTGGAGCAGGTGAACATGACTCAGGCAGAGGTGGAAGAGATGTACCACGTAATGGCGATTGCAAACTATGAGGACCGCTTCGTCATTCCCAGCACGCACCGCGAATATGCTGAAAATACCTTCGACATGCGCGGTGGTTGCGGCTTCTCGTTCGGCAACGGCTGTTCTGACGGCACCGGCGAAACCAGTCTGTTCGGCGGAACCAAACGACGTACCATTCCCATCAAGGCGGAGGTTTAACCCATGGCACTCCCAAATGCTTCCATTACCCTGCGCGTATTTGCCCGCTTGCTATCCTACCCGGACGCCGAACTGCGCGCGGAATTGAACGACATGCGCATTGCCCTGCATGGAGACAATGCGCTAACCGGCCAACGGCTGGCCGAACTTAATGTTTTTGTTGACAATCTGGAGCGCGCCGATGCGCTGCAAGCCGAGGCCGACTATGTAGAGACATTCGACCGCGGCCGTGCGACATCTTTGCAACTGTTTGAACATGTGCATGGCGACTCGCGTGACCGGGGGCCTGCCATGATCGATCTCGCCCAAACGTATGAGAAGGCCGGTTTGTACCTGGCGCCGGACGAAATGCCGGACTACCTGCCGGTTGTACTGGAATTTGTTTCTACCCAACCGCCCAAGGAAGCGCGTGCCTTCCTGGGGGAAATGGCGCACATCTTTAATGCGATTTTCAACGCCTTGCAACAGCGCAACAGCGCTTATGCCAGTGTGCTGGGCGCTCTGCTGGAACTGTCTGGGGAAAAGGCGCATGCGGTTAAGGTAACGCCCGACGAACCGCTGGACGCAACATGGGAAGAACCGGTCGTCTTTGACGGTTGCTCAACCAAAGGCCAGGGAAAACCAGATCGGGCGCAACCAATCAATTTCGTCAAAAACGGCAATAATGGAAAAATAAGCGAGTTCGCCAGTTCCGTTGCAAGCATGGGAGCATCGCTATGAATGGGCTTAATTCATTTCTGTTTGGCGTCTATCCCTATATCTGTCTTGCGGTTTTTTTTCTGGGAAGCCTGATCCGCTTTGATCGGGACCAGTACACATGGAAAAGCGATTCATCGGAGATGCTCAAGCGGGGGCAACTACGATTGGGCAGCAACCTGTTTCATGTGGGCATACTCCTATTGCTGTTCGGACACTTTTTTGGACTATTGACGCCGCACTGGGTTTATGAGAATTTGATCGGCATCAGTGCCAAACAAATGCTGGCCATGGTGAGCGGAGGTATTGCCGGCACGCTTGGCATTGTGGGCGTTAGCGTGCTATTGCATCGCAGGTTGTCTGAGCCGCGCATTCGGATCAACTCCAAAACCAGCGACATTGTTCTGCTCTTTCTTCTGTGGTTGCAATTCGCCTTAGGGCTTGCCTCGATTCAGGCATCCGCACAGCACCTGGACGGCAGCGAAATGCTCAAGCTTGCCGAGTGGGCGCAGCGCATAGTCACACTTCGTCCGGGCGCGTCGGAATTATTGCTGGCGGTGGATTGGATATTCAAGGCGCATATGTTTTTAGGCATGAGCATTTTCCTGATTTTCCCTTTCACCCGTCTGGTTCATGTGTGGAGCGGTTTTGGCGCCGTTGCCTATCTGGTTCGCCCCTACCAGGTGGTGCGAGCCCGCCGCCTGAACGTGCCCGCAGGGCATAACCAGCCGCACCGGCCTGGCGCTGACGCTTGAGGAGCGGACGATGACTAATTTTACGCCTTCCCCTTCCTTATCCGATATTACCGCTATTGCACGAGTCAACGGTGTGGCGCTACATAGAGATGACGAAGTGCTGACGGACGACGAGTTGCGGCAGCGCGCCTATTCGGAACTGTTGCGCCAGGCTGCCATCCGTGATGGTTTGCTCGCTGCAAGCGACTATTCCGTTACCGTCGGCGTACTGAGCGAAGATGCCTCGAACGCCATCGAAACATTATTGGAGAAGTCACTCACCGTGCCCGAACCGTCGGATCAAGCCTGTCGCCGCCACTATCTGGCCCACCAAGCCGTCTATACCACTGGCGAGCGGGTAAGGGCGCGGCATATCCTGTTCGCGGTGACCGACGGGGTTGACGTGGCAGCGCTTCGTAGCCGCGCCGAAGCCACCTTGCTGGAGGTGCGTTGCCATGATGGAAAAACCACGATAGACGCCTTTGCCAACGCGGCCCGAACATTGTCCAATTGCCCCAGCGGCGCGGACGGTGGCGATCTCGGCTGGCTGGTCGGCACGGACTGTGCGCCGGAGTTTGCCAAGGAAATCTTTGGGCAGGCCGAGATCGGCGTTCTGCCGCGTCTGGTGCATAGCCGCTTCGGTTTCCATGTGGTCGAAGTGCTGGAACGCGAACCCGGCGTCGCACAGCCTTTTGAATCGGTGCGCAATGCGGTAACCATGGCGCTGCAACGAAAAACTTACATGACCGCACTGCAGCAGTACCTGCGTCTTTTGGTTGAAGAAGCAGTCGTCGATGGCGTGAAAATTGGCTAGAATTTTTTACTTGGGAAATATCATGAATAAATCGCTTCGATTATTGTTATCAGGCCTAGGGGCATTGATTGCATTTGTTTTTATATTCTGTGTCAATGATGCCATTGCTGCCGATAGCGGCGGAAAGCCCGGGGCAAGCAGCAACCCGGAAAAAGCCTGTGTCGAGTGCCATAGCAAGGAATCGCCGGGCATCGTCGCCGAATGGAAAAAAAGCCAACATTACACCCGGAAGGATCCGGTAGATTGCTATGATTGCCACGCGGCTCATAAAGGCGATAAGGGAGCTTTTGAACATCATGGAACGTTCATCTCCACCATCGTAACGCCCAAGACCTGTGCAGTCTGTCACGACGCGGAAGTAGAACAGCAGCAGCGTTCTCATCATGCGAAAGCCGGTGAAATTCTTGCTTCGCTGGATAACTTGCTGGGTGAAGTGATCGGCGGCCCTGCCTTTGTCAACGCCGGTTGCCGTCAATGCCATGGCGGTACGGTGGAAGTCGATGCCAATGGCAGACCGACTCCGCAATCATGGCCCAATACAGGAATCGGACGTATTAATCTGGACGGTACGCGCGGTTCGTGTTCAGCTTGCCATGCACGCCACAGTTTCTCCGCTGCGCAGGCACGCACGCCAGATACCTGCGGCAAGTGCCATTTGGGGCCGGATCATCCGCAGATGGAGATCTATAACGAGTCCAAGCATGGAATAATTTATCATGCCAAGACCGATGAAATGAATTTGAAGTCGAAGAAATGGGTAGTGGGCGTCGATTACTCGGCAGCTCCCACCTGCGCCACCTGCCACATGGGCGCCACGATCAAGCAAAAAGCGACGCATGACGTCGGCGAGCGGATTTCCTGGACGCTGCGCCCGCCGGTTTCCACCAAGCTCAACATGGTTCGCTTAAGCAATGGCGATGAATTCGATCAGCCGGATGGACAGGCTCTGCCTAAAGTAGGGGACGACGTGAAGGGCGCCAAAGTGGTCGCCGTCCTGACCTGGGACAAGCGTCGCAAGCTGATGGAAGACGTATGCGTGGCATGCCATGCGCAAAGGACGGTGGATGGGCATTACAAGCAGTTTGACGACGTAGTCAACCTCTACAATGATAAATTTGCCAAACCCATTTCCTCCATCATGAAAGAATTGCAGGACAAGGGTTATATCACGGCGGCGCCATTCGACGCGAAGATCAAATGGACATGGTACGAGATATGGCACCATGAAGGTCGCCGCGCGCGTCATGGCGCCGCAATGAGCGGACCGGACTACACATGGTGGCACGGTATTTATGAAGTTGCCCAGAATACGTATTTCACCTGGGTTCCCGAACTGAAGGAAGTCGTGCGCAAAAAGGACGGCAACGAAGACTTCGCCAACGCTTTGCTGGCAAAATATTTCAAGCCGATCGATGGCCACGACTGGTTTTTCAATGGAATGAACAAAGACGCGATTGAAAAAGTCCGTAAAGGATATGAAGAGCGCTACGGCAAGGATGCGTTGAAATAATGGTCTCGAAGACCGGCCCTTTCGAGGGCCGGGTTGAATAAATATATATCCCTCCGGCAAAACCGGGGGCCTTATTGCACGATGCGCTATCTTAATGCCGGTTCGGAGAAAAGAATCCCCTCTCCCCAACCCTCTCCCGCAAGCGAGAGAGGGAGCACACCTGTTCTTCGCATGGTCTTGGTCGACACGCTGGAAAGAAATCCAGCAACATCGCCTTGAACATAATGCGTTACGACCGGCGTATAGGTCAAATCTTGATGAGTCCCCCGGCAAAGCCGGGGGTTTACCTTATTAAATTAACTGGAGAGAATCAATGTTTTTAATATTTCGTGGAATCGGCAGGACAATCGTCGCCGTCCTGATGCTGGCCGGTATCTTCGTTGCAGCTCATGCAGAAGGCCTCAAGGCCGCAGATATATCAGGCA
>JBIODP010000099.1:0-8246 GCA_044445195.1 Burkholderiales bacterium
CATTGTCCGGCGTGTTTGTGGTGCGCGTGCATGGATTGGCCGAACAGCCGCTGACCGGGGTTGCCTCTTTGGGCGTGCGTCCCACCGTCGAAGATGGCGGACGCGTGCTGCTTGAAACGCATATCTTCGATTACAACCGGCAATGCTATGGCGCACTGATCAAGGTGGAATTTTTGAAAAAATTGCGAGATGAAGAAAAATTTGCCGACCTGCCGGCCTTGACTGAAGCGATTGCACGCGACGCGGCCCAGGCACGCCGCTATTTTCTGGAGCAGGACGGACCCGCTATTTTGGGCGGCAATGCTAATACTTCACCAGATCGAATTTGACGATCAAACGACATCTTTGGGCCCAACCTTCCGTTTGATTGATTATAAAGAAAAACCATGTCAGATAAACCTAGCAAACCCGCCGTTAAATCACCGGGAAAACACAACGTCAACATGACGGAAACGCCGTTCCCCATGCGCGGCGATCTCGCTAAACGCGAGCCGCAATGGGTGAAGGAATGGCAACAGAAAAAACTGTATCAACGCATTCGCGCGGCATCGAAAAACCGGCCGAAAGGCATGTACATCCTGCACGACGGCCCGCCTTATGCCAACGGCGACATCCACATCGGCCATGCAGTCAATAAAGTCCTGAAAGACATCATCGTCAAATCGCGCCAGTTGGACGGCTATGACGCGCAATACGTGCCGGGCTGGGATTGCCATGGCATGCCGATCGAGATTCAGATGGAAAAACTGTATGGCAAAAGCCTGCCGATCGCCGACGTGCTGTCCAGGTCGCGCGCTTATGCAGGCGAACAGATCGAACGCCAAAAGAAGGATTTCATCCGACTGGGCGTCCTGGGCGAGTGGGACAATCCCTACAAAACCATGAACTTCGGCAATGAAGCGGACGAACTCCGCGCGCTCGGAAAATTACTTGAAAAGGGTTATGTCTATCGCGGCTTGAAGCCGGTCAACTGGTGCTTCAATTGCGAGTCGGCGCTGGCCGAGGCCGAAGTCGAATATCAGGACAAGCGCGATCCGGCCATCGATGTCGGCTTCCCGTTTGCGGAACCGGACAAGCTGGCAGCGGCATTCGGTCTGGCGGCGCTGCCGACAGAAAAAGGCTATTGCGTCATCTGGACCACGACACCCTGGACCATCCCGGCCAATCAAGCGCTGAATGTCAATCCTGAGTTCGACTATGCGCTGGTGCAGACCGAGCGTAATGGCGAACCGCTGCTGCTGTTGCTGGCATTGGATCTGGTACAGGCCTGCCTGCAACGCTATGGCCTCCAAGGCAATGTCATCGCTACCTGCAAGGGCAATGCGCTGTCCCTGATCGAATTCAGGCACCCGTTGGCTGCAGCGGACCAGGGCTACGACCGCACTTCTCCGGTATATACGGGCGACTACGTCACGCTGGATACCGGCACCGGCATCGTCCACTCGTCGCCCGCCTATGGGCTGGATGACTTCATCTCCTGCAAAGCGCACGGTATGCGCGACGATGACATTTTGAAGCCGGTCATGAGCGACGGTAAATATGCATCATGGCTGCCATTCTTTGGCGGCCTGACGATCTGGGAAGCCTCCAAACCCATCTGTGCAAAATTGGAGGAAACCGGTTCGCTATTCCACCTGGTCATGTTCGACCACAGCTATATGCATTGCTGGCGCCACAAAACCCCGATCATCTATCGCGCCACCTCGCAATGGTTTGCAGGCATGGATATCACGCCTGCCGACAGCGGCCCCACTCTGCGCGAAACGGCACTGCGCAGCATCGAAGAAACCGATTTTTATCCGGCCTGGGGCAAAGCGCGTCTGCATGGAATGATCGCCAATCGCCCCGACTGGACGCTTTCGCGGCAGCGCCAATGGGGGGTGCCGATGGCCTTTTTCATTCATAAGGAAAGCGGCGAATTGCATCCGCGCACGCAGGAATTGCTGGAAGCGGTAGCCAAACGCATCGAGCAAGGCGGGATCGAGGCGTGGCAAACGCTGGACCCGAAGGATTTGCTGGGCGACGATGCCGTCAATTATGTCAAAAACAAGGATACGCTGGATGTGTGGTTCGATTCCGGCACCACGCATCAAACCGTCCTGCGCGGCTCGCATGCAGCACAATCGCATTTCCCTGCCGATCTGTACCTGGAAGGTTCGGATCAGCATCGCGGCTGGTTCCATTCATCGCTGTTGACTTCGTCGATGCTGAACGGCTGCGCGCCGTATAAAGCGTTGCTGACACATGGTTTCGTGGTCGACGGCGAAGGCAAGAAAATGTCGAAGTCGCTGGGCAACACGCTGGCCCCGCAAAAAATATCGGACACGCTGGGCGCGGAAATCCTGCGCTTGTGGGTGGCATCCACCGATTACTCCGGGGAATTGTCGATCTCGGACGAAATCCTGAAGCGCGTCACCGAAGCTTACCGCCGCATCCGCAACACCTTGCGCTTCCTGCTGGCCAACACCTCGGACTTCGACCCGGCCACCGATACGGTTGCGCCGGCGGACATGGCTGAAATCGATCGGTACGCGGTAGCCCGCATGGCAGATTTGCAAACCGACATTCTGGCGCATTACCAGATTTACGAATTTCATCCGGTGGCGTCGAAACTGCACATGTATTGCTCTGAAGATTTGGGCGGCTTCTACCTCGACATACTCAAGGATCGGCTGTATACCTGCGGCGCTCGGTCGGCGGCGCGGCGCTCGGCGCAAACCGCTATCTGGCACATCACCCAGTCGCTATTGCGGGTTATGGCGCCGATCCTGTCATTCACCGCAGAAGAGGCATGGGCGGTATTTGCCGGCAAGGAAGCGTATGCAGCCAGCGGCGAGACGATTTTTACGCAGACTTATTACGCACTGCCGACCATCGAGAATGCCGGGGCATTGCTGGAGAAATGGAATGTGATTCGCGCGGTGCGCGGCGAAGTGATGAAACAACTCGAAGAAGTGCGGGTCGGCGGCCAGATCGGTTCTTCCCTGCAAGCAGAAGTCGACATCTATGCGGATGGTCGTTTCCATGACGTGCTCGCCAGCGTCGGCGACGATGTGAAGTTTGTCATGATTGTTTCTCGCTGCAATGTGCATCAATTTGAAAAGCGTCCGGATGACGCGAAGATCGTGACAAGCGCCGAGCAATCGGCGTTCGACTCAGTGGGCAGCGAACAGGCATCAGTGCCCGGCGGCGCAGATTCCGCATCCCGTTTTGCGCTGCGGGTCACGCCGTCGGCCCACGAAAAGTGCGAGCGTTGCTGGCATTATCGCGCGGATGTCGGTGCCGACCCCGCGCATCCCGGCATCTGCGGCCGCTGCGTCAGCAACGAGTTCGGCGAAGGCGAATCGCGGAAGTTTGCGTAGTCGCATGCTCTCGCCGGTGATAGCAACAGCAGGGCGATTTGACAAATAACAGGGATCAACATGGCTGATAAAATCCGTTTCTCCGCACAAAGCCACCACAGCCTGGTTCCGTGGCTGGGCATCGCAAGCATCGTGATCCTGCTGGATCAACTGGTTAAAATTACCATTACCAGGCTATTCAGGGAAGGCGAGTCGTATCGGGTGACTTCCTTTTTCGATCTGTCTTTCGTCTACAACCCCGGCGCTGCATTCAGTTTTCTCAGCCATGCATCGGGCTGGCAGCGCTATGTCCTGACCGGGCTCGGGCTGGCGGCCGCGCTGGCTATCATCTATCTGCTGAAACGCAACGCCGGCAAGCGCCTGTTTTGCTGGGCTCTGGCCCTGATCCTCGGCGGCGCACTGGGCAATGTGATCGATCGCCTCATGATCGGCAAGGTGATCGACTTTCTGTCGTTTCATCTGGGTACATGGAGCTTTCCGGCATTTAACCTGGCGGACAGCGCAATCACGCTGGGCGCCATCCTGTTCATTCTGGATGAATTGCTCAGGGTGAATAAATAGCATGTCGAACTGGTACACTTGGGTTTGACAGCAATTCGGGAGTGACGATGGAACTTGCCGGCAAAAGAATCATCTTGGGTTTAACCGGAGGCATCGCCTGCTACAAGGCGGCTGAATTGGCTCGCAACCTGACCAAAGCAGGTGCGACGGTGCAGGTCGTCATGACGCAGGCCGCGATGCAATTCATCACGCCGATCACCATGCAGGCGCTGACCGGCCTCCCGGTATATTCGGATCAGTGGGATGCGCGGGTCGGCAATAATATGCCGCACATCGACTTGACGCGCGATGCCGACGCCATCCTGATCGCTCCCTGCTCTGCCGATTTCATGTCAAAACTGGCCCACGGCGCTTGCAACGACTTGTTGTCGACGCTATGCCTGGCGCGCCCGGCCGCACTGCCGCTGATGGTGGCGCCGGCAATGAATGTGGAGATGTGGCAGAACCCGGCCACGCAACGCAACGTGCGGCAACTGAAGGAAGACCGCATCGGCGTCCTCGGTCCTGATGCAGGCGAGCAAGCCTGCGGCGAAACCGGCATGGGCCGCATGCTCGAACCGGAGCAGTTGCTTGAAGAAATTATCGCTGCATTCCAGCCCAAAATCATGGCAGGAAAACGCATGCTGGTGACCGCAGGCCCAACTTTCGAGCCAATCGATCCGGTACGCGGCATAACCAACCTCTCCTCCGGGAAAATGGGCTACGCGATTGCCCGCGCCGCGCGCGAAGCCGGCGCCCAGGTGACGCTGATATCCGGTCCTGTCGCCCTCGCCACGCCCTATGGCGTACAGCGCATCGACGTCCGGACTGCGGAACAAATGCATGATGAGGTCATGTCGCGCATCGATGTCCAGGATGTGTTCGTTGCCGTGGCCGCCGTGGCCGACTGGCGCGTTGCCAACGTCAGCGAACAGAAATTGAAAAAAGACGCGAGCGGCGCATTCCCGCCATTGCAATTTGCATTGAATCGAGACATTCTGGCCGATGTCTCCGCGCTCGCCGGCAGGCCTTATTGCGTCGGGTTCGCGGCCGAATCGGAACATTTGCTGCAAAACGGCGAAGCGAAGCGCAAGAAAAAAGGCGTGCCTCTGCTGGTAGGCAATATCGGGCATCGCACATTCGGCCAGGACCAGAACGAACTGATACTGTTCGACGACAACGGCCACACCCATTTACCGCAGGCCGACAAGCTGACGCTGGCGCGCCAGTTGATCGCTGAAATTGCCAGACGCATGGCATGATCGTTATCCCCGCTTGCGCGGGGAAAGCGCGTCATCGGTAACATCCCTTAAAGAACTGAATAATTACCATCCATGAAAAATATCGACCTGAAAATTCTCGACCCACGCATGAAAGACCAACTCTCAGGCTATGCGACCAGCGGCAGTGCGGGTTTGGACTTGCGCGCCTGCATCGATGCGCCGTTGACGATCAAGCCGGGTGAAACCCATCTTGTTCCGACCGGCCTCGCCATCCACATCGGCGACCCCGGCTATGCGGCGCTGATCCTGCCGCGTAGCGGATTGGGCCATAAACACGGCATCGTGCTGGGGAACTTAGTGGGACTTATCGACTCGGATTACCAGGGACAACTGATGGTCTCGACCTGGAATCGAGGCCAGACCGAGTTTATCCTGAATCCGATGGAGCGCCTTGCCCAACTGGTCATCGTGCCGGTATTGCAAGTCGGGTTCAATATCGTTGACGATTTCGATGCCAGCGAACGCGGCGCCGGCGGTTTCGGCAGCACCGGCAAACACTGATCGACAGGCTTATCAACCTTTATGCATATCAGGCTTCCATTCATTATCCTGCTGGCGCTGGCCCTCGGCGCTTGCGAAACGCCCGCGCCGCCTCGACCGATACCGGTTGCGGTCGCGCCAGCCGTTGTCGCGCCGCCACCACCGGTAAATACCGCAGAACTGGCGGCACATGCTGCAGCGCTGCGCGAACTGGCCGCATTGCAAGATCGCCTGTATCGCGTCGCGGCTCCGCTACTGGTCAATAACCCGGCGCTATGCAAGCGCAATGCGCGCAATCTGCTTGGTTTTACGGCAAAGAACAAGTACTCCTATTCCAGCGAGTTCGTCGACAGCGCGCAAAAAATACTGGGCTTGGGCGAACAATTGCAAATCATGGGCGTCATGCCCGGCAGCGGCGCCGCCAGTGCCGGCGTGCAAAGCGGCGACAAGCTGGTCTCGGTCAACGATATGCCGCTGCCGCAGGGCCAAAATGCCGAACATCTGGCCGGGTTGGTGCTGGCGCCGCTGCTCACCGAACGAACTCCGATCACCCTCACGATCAATCGCGACGGCGCAGATATACTCTTGAAAATCCCGCTTACCCATGCCTGCGCATTCGGTGTCGAACTCGGCAATACCGACAGCGTCAACGCTTACGCCGACGGCCATCGCGTGATGGTTACCCGGGGCATGATGCATGCTGCGGGGTCCGATGAGGAACTGGCCTATATCCTGGCTACCGAAATGGCGCACAACATATTGGGACATGCGACGAAACAGCATACCAGCGCCACGATCGCAGGCATTATCGATAAGCTGACCCAATTGCATCCCGACCTGAGCAACTTCGATAACCTGGCTCCGATCAAGTCGTCAACCCAGGAACTGGATATGGCAGCCGACAAATTGGGGCTCTACATGGCTGCGCGGGCCGGCTATGGCGTCGAAAATGCAGCTCCATTCTGGTCGCGGCTGGCTACGCAATATCCGCCCACGGTGTTAAATTCCTATACCGCAATCCACCCGGCTACCGACTATCGCCTGTCTGCGATCGCCAAAGTGACAGTTGAAATTAAAGCCAGGCAAGCGGCCAGGAAACCTCTGACGCCGACTAATTCGACAGCATATCAATCGATGCCGCCCCCCTCTCCGCAAAAAACCGTCAAGCCTGGGAATTCATTGCCGCTTCAATTTCCGCAAGACGGAGTTCCGGGGCAAAACGCAAGATAAAGTCTTTGCTGTACGATCGCAGATAAGCGCCGCGCCGCACCGCAAGGCGCGTCACGTTCGGCTCGAACAAATTCGTTGCATCGATACTGCGCAAGCTGTTTTCACGGCCAGGCTCTACCGCCATCGACGCGACTATCCCGACTCCCAGACCGAGCGAAACGTATTGCTTAAGGACATCCGAATCCATCGCCGTCAGCACGATATCGGTCGCGAATCCGGCTGCCTTGAAGGCGGCATCGATATGGCCGCGTCCGGTGAACCCGACGTCATAGGTAATCAGCGGATAGGCGGCCAGTTGCTCTAAGCCCACCTTCGGGCAGTCCAGCAAAGGATGCCCTTGCGGCACGACAATGGCATGGTTCCAGCTATAGCAAGGGAATGAAATCAAGTCCTCGAACTGGCTTAAGCCTTCGGTCGCAATACCGATATCGGCCTTGCCGGATAGTACCCATTCGGCGATATGATCCGGAGAGCTTTGTTGCAATGCCACGCGCACATCGGGAAAGGCAACGCGAAAGGCCTGCACCACTGTCGGCAATACGTAGCGTGCCTGGGTGTGGGTGGTGGCCACGGTCAAGGTGCCGCTGGTTTCACCCGAATACTCGCTGCTGGCCTGCCGCAGATTTTCAGCTTCCAGCAACAGCCTGTCGATAATCGGCAATATCCCCTTGCCGGGATTGGTCAGGCCGGTCAGCCGCTTGCCGTTGCGCTCGAAAATTTCGACTCCCAACTCTTCTTCCAATTCACGTATTTGCCGACTGACTCCCGGCTGCGACGTGAATAAAACATTTGCCACTTCAGTCAGATTGTAGCCGCGACGCGCAGCCTCGCGGATTGCGCGCAATTGCTGAAAATTCATGTTTTATCCTTTAAGACTGGTTATTGACAAATACTTGCAGTAAAGTAAATAACCATGCCGCCAGATTAAAGTGATTGCAGCGGAAAAAGAACGAATGTTTTCGCAATTCTATATGCGATTTCCGAATATGAAATAGGGGTAATCCACCCTATCTGGCCTTTAGACCTAGGGAAAAAATACCGGGATCAATATCACAGCCCAGGTGGCTGCCGCCAATCCCAAGGTCAGGAACACCGCCGCGCTGCCGAAATCCTTGGCATTCTTGGACAACTGGTTACGCTCCAGCGAGACGCGGTCAACCACTGCCTCCACTGCGGAATTGATCAATTCGACTATCAGCACCAATACAAACACGCCGATCAGTATTAATTTATCTTTTCCCGACACGGGCAAGAATAAGGCGATGATGGTTGCGCAGGCGACCAATACCGACTCCTGGCGGAATGCGTGCTCAATTCGCCAGGCCGATTTGAATCCTTCGATGGAATAGAA
>JBIODP010000100.1:0-8236 GCA_044445195.1 Burkholderiales bacterium
CTTTGCAGGAATATCTGGAACTTTGCAAACGCGAACCGCTTACCTACGCCACCGCGGCCGAACGCATGTTGGCAGCCATCGGCGAACCTGAATTGGTCGATACCCGCAACGACTCGCGGCTTTCGCGCATATTCGCCAACAAGGTGGTCAAAATTTACCCTGCGTTTCGCGAATTTTACGGAACCGAAGAGGTCATCGAGCAAGTGGTGGCTTATTTTCGCCATGCCGCGCAAGGGCTGGAAGAGCGCAAGCAGATATTATATTTATTGGGTCCGGTCGGCGGCGGCAAGTCGTCGATAGCGGAAAAGCTCAAATATTTGATGGAAAAAGTTCCTTTTTATTGCATCAAAGGATCGCCGGTTAACGAATCGCCGCTTGGCCTGTTCGACGAGGAAGAAGACGGCGCGATCCTGGAAGAGGATTTCGGCATACCGCGCCGCTACCTGCGCACCATCCCCAGCCCATGGGCAGTCAAGCGCTTGCATGAGTTTAACGGCGACATCAATCAATTCCGCATAGTCAGGCGCTATCCGTCGGTATTGCAGCAAATTGCCATTTCCAAAACCGAACCGGGCGATGAAAACAATCAGGATATTTCCTCGCTGGTCGGCAAGGTGGATATCCGCAAGCTGGAGGATTATGCGCAAGACGATCCGGATGCCTATAGTTATTCCGGCGGTCTGTGCCTGTCGAATCAGGGACTGATGGAATTCGTCGAAATGTTCAAGGCGCCGATCAAGGTGCTGCACCCGTTGCTCACCGCCACGCAAGAAGGAAACTACAAAGGCACGGAAGGGTTTGGCGCAATACCGTTCGATGGCGTGGTGCTGGCGCACTCGAATGAATCGGAATGGAAAACTTTCAAGAACAATAAAAACAACGAAGCATTTCTTGATCGTATCTACATCGTCAAAGTGCCTTACTGCTTGCGGGTAACCGAAGAAATCAAGATTTATGACAAGCTGGTGCGCAACTCGTCGCTGTCGCAGGCGCCTTGCGCTCCCGGCACCTTGAAGATGATGGCCCAATTTTCGATTTTATCGCGCCTGATAGAGCCGGAGAACTCCAGCATTTTCAGCAAGCTGCTGGTGTATGACGGCGAGAATCTGAAGGATACCGATCCGAAGGCCAAGTCGCGGCAGGAATACAGCGACTATGCCGGTGTCGACGAGGGCATGAACGGATTGTCGACCCGGTTCGCATTCAAGATATTGTCGAAAGTATTCAATTTCGATAACACGGAAATCGCCGCCAACCCCGTGCATTTGCTGTACGTATTGGAGCAGCAGGTCGGGCGCGAACAATTTCCATCGGAAACGGAACAGAAGTATTTATCGTATATCAAGGAATACCTGGCGCCGCGCTATGTTGAATTCATCGGCAAGGAAATCCAGACTGCCTATTTGGAAAGCTATTCCGAATACGGTCAAAATATCTTCGACCGCTATGTGACCTTTGCCGATTTCTGGATACAGGATCAGGAATTCCGCGATCCGGATACCGGTGAGAGTTTCGATCGTAATGCATTGAACAGCGAATTGGAGAAAATCGAAAAGCCGGCAGGCATCTCCAACCCGAAAGATTTTCGTAATGAGATTGTTAATTTCGTTCTTCGCGCACGCGCTCACCACGCCGGGAAAAATCCGGTCTGGACCAGTTATGAGAAATTGAGAACGGTGATCGAAAAGAAAATGTTCTCCAATACCGAAGAGTTGTTGCCGGTAATTTCGTTTAACGCGAAAGCCAGCGCCGACGATGTGAACAAGCATCAGGAATTTGTATCGCGCATGGTCGCCAAGGGGTATACGGCAAAGCAGGTAAGATTATTATGCGAATGGTATCTACGGGTCAGGAAATCGTCATAACCAGGTTTGCAGCGTTGGCGCAAGCAATTGCAGCAAGGGGATCACATTGGCTTACCTGATCGACAGACGTGTGCAGAGCAAGAACAAATCTGCCGTCAACCGCGAGCGCTTTTTGCGGCGCTATAGAAGTCAGGTCAAGAGCGCGGTCGCGCGCGCGATAAAAGGCCGTTCGATAACCGATGTCGAAAATGGAGAAAAGGTTTCCATTCCGGTCAAGGATATTAGCGAGCCCAACTTCGGCCATGCGCATGGCGGTGTGTGGGAGACGGTCAGCCCGGGCAACAAGGAGTTTCTGAAGGGGGACCGCATTCAGCGGCCGCGCGGCGGAGCGGGGTCGGGTTCAGGCAGCGGCCAGGCAGGCAACAGCGACGAGACCAGCGAAGACGACTTCATCTTCGAACTGTCGCGCGAAGAGTTCCTGAATTATTTCTTCGACGATCTCGAGCTGCCCAACATGGTGAAAACGCAACTCACCTCGACCACCGACTTCAGGAACCAGCGCGCCGGTTACAAGATGTCCGGAACGACAACGAATATCCATATATTGCGTTCCTTGCGCGGCGCGCTTGGTCGGCGTATTGCCGTCGGCGGCGGCGCCAGACGGCGTCTGAAGGAAGTCGAGCTTGAGTTACAGCAATTGCTGCAGGACCACACGCCGGAAGACGACCCGGTCGTGATGAAACTCAGGCGCGAAATTCACCATCTGCATACCCGGTTGCTGGCGATTCCGTTTATCGATCCGTTCGATTTGCGCTACAGCAATCGCATCAAGGTGCCCAAGCCATCCAGTCAGGCGGTGATGTTCTGCATCATGGACGTGTCCGGTTCGATGGATGAAAGCAAGAAAGAAACGGCCAAGCGATTCTTTATCTTGCTGTACCTGTTTTTGACGCGCGCCTATGACAAGATCGACGTCGTCTTCATTCGCCACCATACCCAGGCGGCAGAGGTGGATGAAGACGAATTTTTCCACTCGCGCGAATCCGGCGGAACAGTGGTATCGTCTGCGCTGCATTTGCTGATAAAGATCATGCATGAGCGCTATTCGAGCAGCGATTGGAATGCTTATGTGGCGCAAGCGTCGGATGGCGACAACTGGGACAACGACTCCATCGCCTGCCGTCAGTTGTTAATCGATACCGTGATGCCGGCGGTGCAGTATTTCGCCTATGTCGAAATTACCGACGACGAACCGCAAAATTTGTGGCAGGAGTACCTGCACGTCATGGGCGCTCACCCGCATTTTGCCATGCAGAAAATTGCGACGCCTGCAGATATTTACCCGGTATTCCGTGAATTATTCAAGAAGCAACCGAAATGAAAACCGGCAGCGAACAACCCGGGAAGCCCGGACGCCTTCCCGAGCAATCGGAGTGGACGTTTGACCTGATCCAGCAAGCGCATGGCGAGATTCGCCGCGTTGCCAAGAATTTCGGTCTCGACACCTACCCAAACCAGCTCGAAATCATCACTGCCGAGCAGATGATGGACGCCTATACCTCGGTTGGCATGCCGGTTTCCTATAATCACTGGTCGTTCGGCAAGCATTTCCTATCGACCGAAAAAAGTTATAAGCGCGGTCAGATGGGCTTGGCTTACGAGATTGTCATCAACTCCAATCCCTGCATAGCCTATCTGATGGAAGAAAACAGCCTGACCATGCAGGCACTGGTGATCGCCCACGCGGCATACGGACACAATTCTTTTTTTAAGGGCAATTACCTGTTCCGCACATGGACCGATGCCGAAGCCATCATCGACTACATGGTATTCGCCAAGAACTATATTGCCGACTGCGAGCAACGGTATGGCGTAGAAGCGGTTGAGTTATTGCTGGATTCTTGCCATGCGCTGCAAAATTACGGCGTAGACCGTTACAAACGCCCAGCCAAATTATCTCTGGAAAAAGAATACGCGCGGCAAAAGGAGCGCGAAGACTATCTGCAAACCCAGATTAACGATTTGTGGCGCACCGTGCCGCGCCGCGAGGAAGTGGCAGTCAATGACCTGCCGCTTCGCTTTCCAGAGGAGCCCCAGGAAAATTTATTGTACTTTTTTGAAAAATACGCGCCGCTGCTGGAGCCGTGGCAACGTGAAATCGTGCGCATCACGCGCAAGATCTCCCAGTATTTTTATCCGCAGCGCCAGACCCAGGTGATGAATGAAGGTTGGGCCACGTTTTGGCATTACACAATACTGAACCAGTTATATGATGAAGGCGTGGTAGGCGACGGCTTCATGATCGAATTTTTGCAAAGCCATACCAACGTGGTCTACCAGCCGCCGGTCGGCAGCCCGCATTACAACGGCATCAATCCCTATGCACTGGGATTTGGCATGATGCGCGACATTCGTCGCATCTGCGAAGCGCCGACAGAGGAAGATCGCGCCTGGTTTCCCGATATAGCAGGAAGCGACTGGCGCTCCACTCTGGATTTTGCCATGCGAAATTTCAAGGATGAAAGCTTTATTGCGCAATTTCTTTCACCCAAGCTGATTCGGGACTTTCACTTGTTCGCCGTGCTGGACAACGACAAAGATGAAAAACTGGAAGTTTCCGCCATCCACGACGAAAGCGGCTACCATTACTTGCGTCATCGCCTGGCCGAGCAATACAATCTCGGCAACCGCGAACCCAATATTCAGGTATGGTCGGTTAATATGAAGGGCGATCGCGCGCTTACCTTGCGGCACACGCAATTTCAGCGCCGGCCGCTGAACCACCAGTCCGAGGAAATGCTCAGGCATGTGGCCCGGTTGTGGGGCTTCGATGTGCGGTTGGAAACGGTGACGGCGGACGGCGAAGTGGTTGGCGCGCTTGAACGCAAGTGGGAAAAACGCAGTCGCATCATCTAATTTAATAAGGAGCGGCGAAGAACGGGCGTACTCCCTCTCCCGCTTGCGGGAGAGGGCCGGGGAGAGGGTGCGTGCAAGAGCGGTCGACTTGGCGAACACCCTCTCCCTCACCCTCTCCCACGCGTGGGAGAGGGAATTTTTTTCTCCGAACCGGCGATAAGATAACGCATCGTGCAGTTCTGCCGCCTTGAAGCGCTCACAAATTAAGGCTCCCAGCTTTGCAGGGGGGTATTTTCTGATTATAGACATAGGCTTTTTTGCATGTTGCGACTGACTGAAGTACAGCTCCCTCTCGATCATCCCGAATCCGATATCCGGACAGCCATCCTCACGTTGCTTGGCATAGCATCCGACGATTTGCTTGATTTTTCGATATTTCGACGCAGCCACGATGCGCGCAAGAAAAGCACGATCATGCTGATCTACGCGCTCGACGTCAATGTCAACAACGAGGCGCAAGTGCTCGATCGCCTGGCGGGCAACCGCCATGTCGGGCCCAGCCCCGACACCCGTTACCGTGTTGTCGCGCAGGCGCCGCAAGGGCTCAGCGAGAGACCTCTGGTCATCGGCAGCGGGCCGTGCGGCCTGTTCGCCGGCTTGGTTCTGGCGCAAATGGGTTTCCGTCCGATTATCCTGGAGCGCGGCAAAACCGTGCGCGAACGCACCAAAGATACTTTTGGCTTATGGCGCAAGCGAGTATTGCAGCCGGAGTCCAATGTGCAATTCGGGGAAGGCGGCGCCGGCACTTTTTCGGACGGCAAGTTGTACAGCCAAATCAAAGACCCCAAGCATTACGGCCGCAAAGTATTGACGGAATTCGTCAAGGCCGGCGCCCCTCCCGAAATTCTTTACGTCAGCAAACCCCATATCGGCACCTTCCGTCTGGTCAAAGTGGTGGAGCAGATGCGCGCGTCGATTGAAGCGCTGGGCGGCGAATTCCGTTTTGAAAGCCGGGTTGACGATCTCGACATCGCGCATGGAAGCGTACGCGGCGTGGTGCTTGCCGGCGGCGAATATATTGCCGCCAACCATGTAATACTGGCCGTAGGACATAGCGCACGCGACACCTTCCAGATGTTGCATGATCGCGGCGTGTATGTTGAAGCCAAGCCGTTTTCGGTCGGGTTTCGGATTGAGCATCCGCAGTCCGTCATAGATCGCAGCCGCTTCGGTCCGAACGCCGGTCATCCGCTATTGGGCGCCGCGGATTACAAGCTGGTGCATCATGCCGCCAATGGCCGCTCGGTCTACAGTTTTTGCATGTGCCCCGGCGGCACGGTTGTGGCGGCGGCATCGGAACCGGGCCGGGTCGTCACCAACGGCATGAGTCAATATTCTCGCAATGAACGCAATGCCAACAGCGGTATCGTGGTCGGAATTACCCCGGCCGACTATCCGGGCCATCCGCTGGCCGGCATCGCTTTTCAGCGGCAATGGGAATCCCGCGCATTCGAATTGGGGGGCGAGAATTACGACGCTCCCGGCCAGCTGGTCGGCGATTTTATCGACGATCGCCCCTCGGTCGCGCCAGGCTCGGTATTGCCGTCATATAAGCCTGGCGT
The DNA here is from genome assembly GCA_044445195.1 of Burkholderiales bacterium. Classification (GTDB taxonomy): domain Bacteria; phylum Pseudomonadota; class Gammaproteobacteria; order Burkholderiales; family Burkholderiaceae_D; genus PKWO01. The sequence continues at coordinate 6,284 of JBIODP010000100.1, forward strand.
TCATTTGGGCGATCTGGCCTCCGCTTTGCCGGCTTACGCGATCGAGGCAATCCGTGAAGCGCTTCCCGAATTCGACAAGCAGATTAAAGGTTTTGCCATGCACGATGCGGTGTTGACCGGCGTCGAAACGCGCACTTCATCGCCGATCCGCATCAAGCGCAAAGACGATTTCCAAAGCATGAACACACAAGGCCTGTTCCCCGCCGGTGAAGGCGCCGGGTATGCCGGCGGAATATTGTCGTCGGCAGTGGATGGCATTCGCGTTGCCGAAGCGGTTGCACTCAGCATGCTTATGCCAGGAAACGCGCAGGCGAAACCGTCCCAAAGGTAAATACATTCTCCACGTAAGCGCCAACCTATATTCAGAATAGGCATAAGCAAACGTATTTTTATTCGTTTGCCGAATAAGCGCGCTCCCGTATTATCCTCATAAGCTTTTTTGCGCCAACGCCCTCCGACGGTTTTCATGTTCGTCGGGCTGACGGCGCCAAAATTGCGCTCAATCATTCTCACCGGAACGCAAGGGATATAAATGAACAGGAAAGTCATCGGCCTTGCCATGTTGCTCGCGGCAAATGGCGCATTTGCTCAAACGATTAGCCAGTCTTCGGTTGAGTTGTACGGCATCATCGACATCGCCGTCGGGCGTGTGGAAAATTCGCTGAACACCGACCCGAATTATGGCAACACTGTCAATGCGTATGCCGCAACGAAGGCATCGGTCAATAACTCGGTTACCGGCATGATCAACGGCGGCATACAGGGTTCGCGCTGGGGCATCCGCGGCGCCGAAGACCTGGGCGGCGGCGTGAAGGCGTTCTATACGCTGGAGTCAGGGTTCAATGCACAGGATGGCGCGCTAAGCAATTCCGCCGCTGCGCTCGCATCGAACTCGCCCAAAGCCACGACGGCATCCTCCAACGGTTCGCTGGACGGCCAACTGTTTAATCGTCAGGCCTTCGTCGGTTTGTCCGATTCCACGCTCGGCTCGATTGCTTTTGGTCGCAACTATAACCCGATTTATGACATCATGACCGATTATGACCCGCTCCTGCAAGCGCATTCGTTTTCGCTGCTGGGCGTCTCGAACGCCTATGGCGGCGGTGGCGGCATCTCGGAAGATACCCGGTTAGACAGCAGCATCAAATACAAGAATACCGTGGGCCCGGTTAATGTTGGCGTCCTCTACAAGTTTGGCGGCGTCTCCGGCAATACTGCGGCACAATCAGGCTATGCCTTCAATCTGGGCTATGAAGCGGGTCCTTTCAGCGTCCAGGCCGCCTACGAGGCATTTACCGACGCCCTGAAAAGCAGCACCAGTACGGTGGCCGGCGATATCAATGTCACCAATTACAACACCACGGCCTATCTTATTGCCGCCAAGTATCAATTCGGCCCAGCCACGGTCCGAGGCGGGTATGAGAGCTATACGCTGAAAACGCCGTCCGATTCATTAAGCAGTCTCGGCGTAACCAGTTTATTCGGCTACGCTATCGGAAATGCAACTAGCGCCAGCGCGAACTGGAGCGGCGCCGACCAGACCACTCACATAGGGTTTATCGGCGGCGACTATAATTTCACATCGGCTTTGAATCTGGCGGTCGGCTACTATGACGTCGATCTATTATCTTATGGCGCAACAGCCTCGGGCAGCATCAAGGCTGCATCGGCACTGCTCGACTATCACTTCAGCAAACGCACGGATGTCTATGCCGGCTTAATGGATTTGCATTACGGCGGCGGATTGTATGATACGACGCCGGCAACTTATAACTCCAGCAACTACATTACCGCAGCAGGTATCCGTACCAAGTTCTAAACCGTTTCACGATTCGATCCTGACAGACGCTCCTTCCACAACGCAGGAGCGTCTGATTGCCAATAGTAGGCGCTCACTTTATCACCCCCCTGCATCGCCATACCCTGCTCTTAGCCCTCCTGCATGCATTAAAC
>JBIODP010000101.1:0-8156 GCA_044445195.1 Burkholderiales bacterium
CGATCGGGCTGTGGAAATCGTTCGGAAGCTCTGCGACAAATCGTCCTTATCGGAACTCCGCATCACTCCCCGGCGGCTGGATCATGCCATCTGGAATTGGCAACGCGATCAAGGATGAATGAGCGCGTGGCAATTTGACGGCTGGACCGCGCTGCCTGTCAATCGTCCGCCGCGAGCTCCTCTTGATCGACCATGTTCACGTTCCTGCCGACCCGCACCAGGTCGCGATATGCGGCATGCTTGGTGGCGATGCGGAGGGGGCGGCCTTCCATGACCATGGTCCGGCTCAAAATATCGGCCTTGCTTCGCTTGGTGTGGGTGAACTCGATGACGCCGTAGGGCGTCTCCACGACTCCGCTGCCGCCGGTGGTCATGACGGTGATGCGGCTGATGGGAATCTGCGAGATGACACCGAACTCCGACAGCATGCTCTCCAAGCTGACGTAGCAGAGGTGGCCCGGCCTCAACGCCTTGGCGACCTCCTCGATCAGCCAGCCCCTGCGGCGCGAAGCGGCAGCGGGGTTGACGTAGAGCCCCTTGGCCGCCCGCGCGAGCAGGCCATCGGCGACCATGCGTTGCAGCGACTTCTCCATCGCCTTGTCCGCCTCGTCGGGGAACATCTTTTCGATGTCGCGTTTGGCGAGGATGAAGACGCCATGCCTTTCCAACTCGGCCAAGCGTCGGATGAGGTCGATTCGTTTCATAAGTATATCCCAACCCTACAAAAATATAGGGTTCCACAAGACATCATTATACCAAACTGATACAGCAACGACCAAGTGTCATCAATTCGAGAGACATAAGCAGCATAGACTAATCAGAAACGATATTATTTCTGCGCAGCGAGGATTTGATCTAAACGAACAGTCATCGCCTTTGCGTCAGTCCTCATATCATTCCGGAGATTGTCCGAGTCTTTCTTCAAGTCATCTCGCAATTTCACAATCTCGCCATGAAGTTCAGTCCTGTTGTTGTCCGATCGGGTTAGCAACATATTGACAGACCAGCCACCAGCCGAAATTATCGCCACAATAATAATTGGGGCGAGCCAGATTATCCATTTGATGTCTTTTGCAAACGACTTTTCAAGACAGATCACCTTTTCTGTCAAGGTGGCAATAGGGGCCGCCAATTTATCATCGGCCACCTTATCCTTCAACTCGGATAATTGCGTTTTGATAGTTTCCAGATCGGCATTTTGCCAAACTTTAGTCTCAATACGTCCCAAAGCATGGTTAACGGCTTTGAGTTCTTCTGTCATTTGATTTAGTTGCTGATGTGTGGACATAGATCCCCCTAAATGAAACAGGTCTTCAAGCATTCGATGTAACCTTTTTGGTTTTCTATAAGTGCTGCCACTCTCATTCCGGCGCCTCTCATTCACCTTCTCACACGTAAGATAGAGCACAAGCTTTTTACCGACCTCCCGTCGACTCTAATTGCCGACGCTAGCGTGCGTGCCCATCCATGCCGATCCTCATTCGCATTCCTGTTAAAAAACCACCAAAACTACGAGTTTGCCGTGGATGGCATTTTTGTCAGATTTCTACGCCCGGAGAGCAAGCGTTCATGCGGGTTTCCGGGTGCCTACTACTATTTTCGGACACAGCCAATAAAAAAGCCCACCCCGAAGGGTAGGCTTTTGACTTATCCATCCAGGCTCCCGAAGCAGCGAGCCCTGAATCAAATTAGAACTTGGTGCGGAGACCGACTGCGGTAATGTAGTTGTCGCCATTGGTGCCGGCGTACTGGTCACCCTTGTACTGAGAAAACATCCAGCCGGCATAGGCATCGGTACGCTTGCTGAAATGGTAATCGGCCAGCACCGAGTAATAGAACGAATTGCCAGATTTCTGCGCGAGGTCGTCAGATGCCTTGGGCTTCACGTCGTATAAACCCACAGCCAGATTGAACGCCGGATTGAAGTTATAGTCGCCGCCGACAAACCATAGATCGGTAGTCTGGTCGGAATGACTAAAGTTCGTGGTGCTTGCGATAGTATAACCGTATAAGCTGTTTACCATGATTGAGCCAGCTCCAGCATTAACCATGTCCGACGGGGTCTTCAGCTTATAGCTCTCAAAACCGCCTTTGACCGTAGCCGGGCCAAACTGATACTTGGCAGCGATGAAATAGGCTGAAGTATCGTAGTTGGTGATGGCGATATCACCGGCCACGGCGCTGGCGCCGGTTTTCAGTCCATCTTTAAACGCTTGATAAGCAGCCTGGACGCCTAAAACGCCGTCGTCATAGCCCACGTTCAAAGCGTAAGCCGATTCTGCCGAGTTGTTGCCGGAGATGCCGCCAAACTTGTAGAGGGCGCCAAAATTGATCGCGCCGACTGCGTTCTTGTATTTGATGCTGTTGTCGACACGGACGTCTTCCGTCAGGCCACCGCCACCGCCCAGCGAGCCGGAGAAGCCCATCGGCGAAAACAACTGTGCAGCTTGCACTGGATCGTAAGCTACAACAACGTCATAAATCGGAGCATAGTTACGGCCAAAGGTAATCGTACCGAGCTTGGCGTCGGACAAACCGGCATTAGATTGACGATTAAACAGTTGACCGTTCAATGAAGTGTCGGTGCCAGCCGTTGTGGCAACTGGCGAATTCGATGCAAGAGAGGCTGTACCGTTATTCAACGTGCCGCTTGGCAAATTGATGCCCGACTCCAGTGTGAAAACCGCTTTCATGCCGCCGCCGAGATCCTCGGAACCACGGATGCCCCAGCGCGAATCCGAGATGCCGCCGTTAAACATGCCGGTAACCGAATTATTGACCGACGACTTCGTCGCCGAATACGGGTTGACCGTCGCAGGGAAATTCGGGTCGGTGTTCAGCGAGTTTTCCACCCGGCCGACAGCGACGTCGAGAATGCCATACAACTCAACCGAGGTTGAGCTAGCAGTTTGTGCAAATGCGCCATTTGCCGCGAGCAACATGCCGAGACCAACGAGTTTCTTATTCAATTTGATTCTCCTTAACGTGTGAAAATTCTTGAGTGCTACTGGTAAAAAAAGCAACGCGTTTTATGCATACGGCGCTTGGTTGGCATGGTGTGTCATTTGCCTTTTCCACTGACACTGCCTGCCTCGATACAAAAACGCTTAGCCGTTGACGAAGAGTTTACCGCGTTATCCGGTCGCCAATGCCTGATGACCGAAGTCTAACGTCCATTTGTGGCAAAAACATGACATTAGCGTTGTAATCTCGCAACAAACAACGATTACCGTCACGGTAGTTTTATTACGCCGGGATGAGCAGTCCCAAGTGAATATTAAAACGACGGGAACCCTGTCCAGACCACCATCAACAGAGCGATCAACCGAGGGAGTAACAGCCAGAATATCAACTTGATCTTGCGTTGCATTGCTAAGTCGCATTCATTACATGGTTGTATTAAATACGACATAACGATATGACAATTTCAATAAAAACCAAGCATATTACCAATTTACACATGGCATGAAGCTTGCAATAATTTATTTTCACGTTATGTATATTTATATATAATGCGTTAAATTCCCATCAGGATTTAAACCAAATTAAATTGGAGTTCATACATGAAAAAATCACTTCTGGCCTTGGCTGCTTTGAGCGTTTTGGCATCGGTTGCGCAAGCGGACAACGGCACCGATGTTCAGTTATATGGAATTTTGGATGAGGGTGTGGCGCACATAGATCATTCTTTGTCTGCGAACCAGCAATTTACCTTCAGCCTTAACCCTTACAACATTCCCGCCGCGCAGGGTCCGGCTAGCGGCAGTGTTAATACCTTAGTCTCCGGTGGCGCATCGATGTCGCAATGGGGAATCAAGGGAAATGAGGACTTAGGCGGCGGCATGAAGGCCTTTTTCAGACTGGAGTCGGCCATTAATCTGAATAGCGGCACATTAGCCAACAATGGTCAGACCGTGTTAAACAATGCCAATTCGCTCACCACCATTAGCGGCGCCTCGTCGATCAATGGACAATTATTCTCGCGGGCAGCCTATGTCGGTTTGGCCGACTCACAATTTGGTTCCCTTCAGTTAGGAAGAACCACGGCGTTTTCCCTGGACCAGACAGTGGAATTCGACCCGCTGAAAGGCTCTGGATTGTATTCGCCGATTGGATTCTCCGGCGGTATTGGCGGCGGCTTGGGCGCGACGGAAAATACACGTCTCGACAATAGCTTCAAGTATGAAAACAAGGTGGGACCCATCGGGTTTGGCGTGCAATACAAAATGGCCCAGAACACCAGTTCGGTAGCTGCCGATGTAGGCTCTGTTCTCGAAGGCATGGTGTCGTATAGGAACGGTCCTTTGAGCCTGGAAGCAACAATGTCGGAATCTAAAAATACGCCGATGCTTGGTTTCAAACTGTTTACCAACGATGTGAGTCTGAGAGTGTCGGACACCAACGGCACTATGTTGACGGCCAAATATGACTTAACCTCCGAGGCTGCGCTCACCGCCGGTTATGAACGCACGGAACAAAGCACGCCTTCCGGTTCAAAAAACTGGGGCACGCAAATTAACAACTACTACGGCATGCCGATAGCCGGCGATGTGACTGCCAAGGCATTCGACCCCTCTTGGGGCGACGCCGTGGTAACAACGGCATGGATAGGAGGCCGCTACAAGGTGACAAGCAATTTTGTATTGAATGCCGGCTATTACAATATCGATAATCAAGCGAATAAACACAACGACCAATACACCATCCAGGCGCTTTCGCTGCTGGCCGACTACAATTTCAGCAAGCATACCGATGTTTACGCCGGCTTGATGTTGACGCACTATGACGGCGATTATCTGAAGCAACAAAGCTCACCCACGGTCACGCTGGCATCCAGCAACTCCATTGTGGGCGCAGGCGTGCGCGTGCGGTTCTAACCGGCTCAGCCGGCGCGCACTAGGAATGCATCAGTGAAGCTGCATGAAGGCCATGGTGAGAAATCATCATGGCCTTATAGTCGGCCTCAAAAATCAGGCATGCTCAAACAATGCCTGTGAGGTAATACGTCGCGATGACGACGAATACCGCAGCGGTCTTGATCATGGTGACCGTGAAAATATCTTTGTACGAGGTTTTGTGCGTTAAGCCGGTTACAGCCAGCAGAGTGATAACGGCGCCATTGTGCGGCAAGGTATCCATGCCGCCGCTTGCCATCGATGCAATCCTGTGCATCACTTCAAGCGGTATGTTCGCTGCATTCGCTGCCTTGATAAAAGTGTCGGACATAGCAGCCAATGCTATGCTCATACCGCCCGAAGCCGATCCTGTGATTCCGGCCAATGCGGTAACCGTAACGGCCTCGTTAACCAGCGGATTAGAGATATGTTTCAAGGCGTCGGCTACCACTGTGAAGCCAGGCAGCGTAGCGATGATACCGCCAAAGCCATATTCCGATGCAGTATTCATGGAGGCCAGAAGTGCCCCAGAAATTGCTATCTTGGAGCCCTCGGCAAATTTCGAGATCACGCGCCTGAAGGAAAATGCAATCACCGTCAAAACCCCGGCCAGAAGAGCGCCTTCCACTGCCCATATGCCCACCAGCTTCGTTACGTCGACTGTTAGCGGATGCCCGGGAATAGCAATGGTAACGCTGTTGCCGAAAAATGCAGGAATCGCGCTCGTGAAGTATTTGTTGAGTACGCCGACCAGAATAAGCGGAAAAATTGCCACGTAGGGGTTCGGCAATTTCTCTTCCCCGAAATGATCCGGTTCATTTATATGACCCGATCCGTAACCTTCACCGGCAGAAAGAGCTTGCTTGCGGCGCCATGTCAGATACAGCATGCCCACGATCAGGATGAAGATCGAACCAATCACGCCCAGCCAAGGCGCAGCCCAAGTGGTCGTTTTAAAAAACGTGGTTGGAATGATATTCTGAATCTGCGGCGTGCCGGGAAGCGAATCCATCGTGAACGTAAATGCGCCAAGCGCGATCGTTCCGGGAATCAATCGCTTCGGAATATCGCCCTGCTTAAACATTTCTGCAGCAAAAGGATAAACTGCAAAGACGACAACAAAAAGCGATACGCCGCCGTAGGTCAAGATTGCGCAAACCAACACAATCGATAACATTGCCCTTTCGCGCCCTATCAGTTTGATAACCGACGACACAATTGACTTGGAAAAGCCGGATAGTTCGATGACCTTGCCAAACACGGCGCCAAGCATGAACACCGGAAAATAAAGCTTCACGAAACCGACCATCTTCTCCATGAATATTCCGCTGAACATCGGCAGCACATACGATGGATCGGTGAAAAATACCGCAAGCAAAGCACAGATCGGGGCAAATAAAATAACGCTGAAACCCCGATAGGCGACATACATCAGCAAGACAAGTGCGGCAAGTACAATAAGGAAATTCACGAAAGCTCCTATTGAGGGAAGTAGTATTGCAGGCTTAAAGAGAAATGAAAATTGCGGAACCCCGACTTCCTGAATGGCATGGATGGCTCCCGGTCAATTGCGTAACTATTTTGCCAAGTGTTTCCTACGTTAGTCTCTATTGTTTTTTTATAGCGAATAACGTTGGATTATAAAGGGGAAAATTCATAACGCTTTGATATACATCATAATTTCAAGATAACATCAATATGATCGTCCAAGCCTGAAAATACACGGCATCGGTTTTTCAAATGCGGCGTAAACAGGTGGGCGCAGTTCTAATCGGCACTGCCGGTCCCTGGATGCGGCGCACAAAAAATCGTGATGTGGGTTCCAAGTTTGCTTTCCTGGAATTTCAGCGAAAATCCATGCAAATGAACGATGGCTGCTACGATGCTAAGCCCTAGCCCGTAACCTTCATTCTCGTGCGCCCGATTGCTTCGGTAAAATCGCTGTAGCACCGCATCCCGTTCACCGGCTTCGATGCCGCACCCGGTATCGATCACATCGATGCGAGGTATCCCATCTTGCTGGCTTAGCTTGACCTGCACGCTGCCACCGGCCGGGGTAAACTTGATGGCATTGTCCACCAGATTGCTCAAGCCCTCGAATAACAGATCCTGATCGGCATAGATGGCGTCGGTGGGTTCGCACAACACCTGCAGTCGCACCGATTTATCTTCCGCAAGCGCCTCGAACAATTCTGCAATCTGCTCCAGCACGGCGCGCGGATCGACCATGCTGAAACCGGCTTTCCGCTGCCTGTTTTCAATTTCTGAAATGCGCAACAATGCCCTAAAACGCCCCAGCAGGGCATCCGTTTCAGTAAGCGCTTTGTCGAGCATACCGTGTTGCGGATTTTCCGGCGCCGATTGCTGCTGGGCCCGATATAACAGCAGGCGAAGGCGGGTCAGCGGAGTACGGAGATCATGCGCCAGCGTGTCGGTGACGCTTTTTACCTCGGTCAGCAAACGCTCGATTTCCTCCAGCATCAAATTAACGATGCTAGCCAGCATATCGAGTTCGTCGTTCCGTCCGGATACCGGCATGCGCAGACTGAGTTCGCCTTGCACAATGCGCCGGCTGGTATCGCGTATCGCGTTGATCCTGCGTAGCGGCCGCATGCTCAATGCAAATCCGCTCACCAGGCCAATCGCCATAATCGCCGCTCCGCTGACTAGCAAAGCATTCAGGATGATCGTTTTGATTTCAGCCAGTTGAGTGAAATCGCGGCCGACGACCAGAATTTCGCCATTCGACAAACGCCGGACCATGGCTCTCGCCAAACCGGTGGCAGCCTCCGGGGCAACGCCGCCCGGGCTGTATTGCGGCAGCGCGCGGTGGGCGAACTGATGAATTTTCCCATCGACCGGCAACTCTTTCGGAAAAAACTGCATGTTGCCGGATAGTGCTTTTCCATCGGGAGCAAACAACGCGTATATATTGGACTTTCGCAAATCGTAGGTGAGCGCGTCGTTGACCTGAGACAAAACCTGCGCCGGTTCTGCGTCCCTGAAATTACCGGACATCGTATAAATGCTATCGTCAATGCGATGCGTCAGGTAGGAGGAGGTTTCCCAGTAGATCAGGCCGAGCAACGCGACGTTGCCTATGGTGAAGAGAAGTCCGAACAGGGCAACCAGCCGGAACGTGGATATCCGCCAGTGCTCAAGCAGTGTGGTTTTCAAGAACGCACACCCAGCATGTAACCGGAACCCCACACGGTATGGATCAATGCGGGGAGGCCGGGCCTATCGATTTTCTTGCGCAGC
>JBIODP010000102.1:0-7982 GCA_044445195.1 Burkholderiales bacterium
CGCGGCCATGCCAACCGCCGCCGCCATGACCACCCCCACCGCCATGGCCGCTGAAATGGCTGCCGCCGCCACGGCCGTTATGCGACTGCGCGGTAGCCGGCAATGACAGGCTGGCGCCGATCAACACCATGCCAAGAAGAATAAAATGTTTTAACGCGTTGATGTTCATGATTTTCACCTGGAAGAAGGAAAGTTCAGTGCCAAGGTTCAAGAGCGCTTAATGTTTGCCTGCCGGCTTTCCATGCCCTTCCATCATGTCGCAGGAATCGGGGCCTTCATGTCCATGCATGCCCCAGCCCTCGTGCCCTTCGTGTCCGGCGACCCGGTGGTAGACCTCGTGCCAGAACAGGTCGAAGATGGTCTTTTGGTTGGTGTTGAGCGTACTGTAAAAAGCCTGGGTGCGAACCTGTGCCGCTTCCAGTTGGGTCAGATGCGCTTGCATCAAGCTGGTTTCTTCGCGCAAATGCGCAATGCCGCGGGCCATCTGTTCCGGCACGGTGAGGTCGGCCGTTGGTTTCATTTTGCCGCCCTTTTCTTCTTCATGCCGGGTTTTCTTTTGTTCAAGCTGCTGGCGGGCATCCTTCAATACACCGTGCGACCAGGTGTCCCATGCGACCATTTGTTCCGGGGCCAGGTTCAGTTTTCCTTTCAGCTCATCAAGCGTGTGTTGGGTATGCTGCATCCAGTCGAAATTATGGCTGCTATCAGCCATTTTTCCGGGCGGCGGCATTCCCTCGGCGGCAAAAACGGGGGCCGACTGCAATAGCAACGCACTTGCAGCAACCAGAATGCGTAGACCGATCAAGTTTGATTTTTTCATTTTTTCAGACTCCTGTAGCGGTGCATGAGAAACGGTACCGGCGAAGCAAGTTAACCTCCGTCTTGTCCTCGTCCGCGTATTTATTCCAACATTTATTTCAAGTTGTATTCCAGCAATGATTCGGAACCCTTTTCAGGATAGGTTCCGAATCGGCTTACAGGTTTGATTTTCGTCAAGCATAGGCAACATCGCAAGCCGATGTTGGTAACAATGTGTTACCAACATGGATGGGCATGAACAGGGCCGCAAACCCCGATTTTATGCAACGTCCATTTCTTTTGCCTGATGGCGGAATCGGCTACCTCGATAACTTGAGCCGGATCGACCGGTTTGACAAGGTAATCGTAAGCACCCAGCCGGATCGCTTCCGTCGCTGTTTCGACGGTTGGATAACCTGTGATCACGACCACCTCGCTCTCCGGCCATTTCTCTTTGATCGTCTTGAGAACCGACATGCCGTCCATGCCCGGCATGCGCAGATCCAGCAGCACCAGGTCGAAGGTGTCGCGCTCCATTTCCCGCAGGGCGTCAGCCCCATTCCAGACCGTTTCGACATTGCGCTCGCCATTGGCCAACAGCCTGAGATGACTACGCCGCACCACTTCTTCGTCATCTACGATAAGAATTTTTGATCGATCGTCCATGGCATCACCTCTCAAGTTTTGAACATTGTTCGTCGCGTTAATCTACGCAATATCCATGCCATTAGTCTTTCGTTGTTTTTTCTTTTTTTCTGCTTCTTTTGCCCTGGCGCGCAGTTCTCGCCGCTCTTTTATTCGCTTAATTCTCTATTCCATCCGATCAGCCGGTCCTGGTGTTTCTCTCTACACGCAACAAGTACATAACTCTTGTACGTCTCCAGTGGCGCCCATGCAGATCGAAGCAAAGGACTGCGGTGACGGTTGGGCGAGAAGCGGATCGCGAAGCAGGTACTGCGCAACATCGGCTGCATAAAAAATTTGTATCCCCAAAAAACGAGTCATCTCGTTGAATTTAAAGAGAAATGCGTAAAAACATTCAATCTGAATGTATAAGCGTTATGTACAAGCCCAGACTTTTTGCGCGCGCAAGTGACCATGAATTTTCATCTTCCCACGCCTCTTCAGAGGGGACTTGCCGAAGGTTCAGACTTTGGCACGGAGATTGCCTAATGAAGATCATGACAGCAAGATTTCAAACACGGAATTTCAATCACACTAACGCAAGGAGAATATCATGGGCGCCACACGCAAAATTCTGGTTGTTGACGACGATCCCGTAGTCGGCAAAAGCTTTGACCGGGTTCTGAGCAACAAGGGGTATGTAGTGATCACCGCCAGCAATGGCGAGGAAGCGCTACGCAAGATTAAAAACGAACACTACGATCTCGTGTTTACCGACATCAAGATGCCGGGAATGAGCGGCATTGAGGTTGCCGAACGGGTCAAGGCGAGCCAGCCATGGCTGCCGGTGGTAATTGTCACCGGTTATGGATCGGGCGCCAATGTTACGCGCGCCGAAGCCGCCGGCGTGTCGGGTTTCCTGAACAAACCGCTGTCGCCGGAAATGATCGAAGAAAGCGCTGAATCGGCTCTCTGCGGTCCGGTTGTCGCCAGGGCGATCCCCAAATCGATTCCCAGGATATTGGCGGTTGCGCCGGCTGAGGTTAACGCCCCGGCAGAAGAAGTTCCTGCAATCAAGGAAGCAAAGGGCGTGTTCGAAACGGTCAAGAATATCGTCCTGTTCTTCGCATCGCCATTCATCGGCTTGGCCTATCTGTTCGCCATGCCTTTCGTGGGAGGCGCAGCATTGGTCTGGCTCGCTGGCAAAACGCTGGTCAAGAAAGTGCCGGCCGTTAAGACTATTGGTCTGCTCTGTGCAGCGCCCTTCATCGGCTTGGCTTATTTCCTCGCACTGCCTTTTGCCGGCATGGGAATGTTGGCTTGGTACGGCACAAAGGCTTTGGTCAGGACCAATTGAGCAGAGTGGTCTCGTTAATAAATTCAAACCCGCTTGGTGTGGGTTTGAATTTATTATTTCAATACCGCTGTATTGCAGTACCGTAGGGCGCAATTATCCGTCAAGCCATCGCCAGGATGGCAATGCTCGCGACTAGCCCAGCGGTCCACACCAAGGTACGCAACGCGCCTATATTCATCAGGTAAACCGCCACGTACACCACACGAATGCAGATAAAAGCCACGGCCAGGAAATCGATACGGCCCTGATCGGCGTGCGACTGCTGCGCCAGCACTACGGCTGCAATGAACAAAGGCAAGGCTTCAAACCCATTGTTCTGCGCGGCATTGGCGCGGGCCTTCCATCCGGTCAGGCTCGCGGCCCATTCACGGGGATTTTTATTATCGTAGCCTTTACCTTGCGTTGGCTTGCCTGCCGAGCTAGCCTTGGCTAATCCCATTGTCAATGTAGGCATCAAACAAGCCGCTAAGACACACCAATTTGCAATCGTCATGAGAATCTCCTTGAATTATTATTAAAATAATTAATACCTGCGGATCGTGAATAACATTCCATGAATGCATTTGCCAACTTATTTTCAGAACAAGCAAACAGGGCGTGTTTGCAAGCGTCATCCCAAAATCGTCTTTTCGAATTGCGGCAAAGCAAACGCTACAATAGCAGCTTTTGCGTTGGGTGACATTCTTCCGGTTTTCTGGGTGTCTTAACGAAATGGAGAATGAGATGAGCCGCGACATCCTGCATTTTTCGCATGGCAATGGCTTCCCCGCCGCCTGCTATCACAAGTTCCTCGGGTATCTGAAGCCCGATTTTCACATCGGCAGCATTAACTGCATAGGGCACGATCCGGCCTATCCAGTCACCGATGGCTGGCCGCATCTGGTGGCACAGCTAATCGATTATCTGACAGCGAATTGTCGCGCCCCCGTGGTTGGCGTGGGGCATTCACTTGGCGGGTATCTGACATTCATGGCGGCGGTGCAGCGCCCGGAATTGTTCAAGTGCATAATTTTGCTTGATGCGCCGATACTCGGCTATTTCCAGGGCACTGCATTCGGCATGCTGAAAAGCCTGGGGTTGGCCGATAGCTTTACCCCCGCACACGCCACCCGCAATCGCCAGCGTGAGTGGCCGTCAGCGGAGGACATGGTCAAGCATTTTCAGCGCAAAAAGATCTTCCGCTATTTCGATCCGGACTGCTTGCGCGATTACGCGAAGTTTGGCGCTGTTAAGGAAGAGGGGCACGTGCGGCTGCTGTTTGACCCGGAAATAGAGTACCAGATTTACCGCAGCATGCCGCATGATCTCGCCTATTACTGCAATCGCCTGAAAGTGCCGGCTGGCTTCATTGGAGCCAGCCACTCGAACGTCGTGAACCAGGTTGGCATGGCAAATACGAGCCAGAACTTCCATGTCAGGCGCATTGAAGGCGGGCACCTGTTCCCATTTGAATGTCCGCAGGCTGCAGCGGAGGCGGTACGGCAACTTGTGACCAAGTTGCTGCACAAGGGCTAATGATTCACTTCACCGCCGCACCGCGTTCCTCCAACAACTGACGAAGAATCGATCGATGGCATCTGTCTTCATTTTCGCAGTAGCACCCAATGGAAAAATTCGACGCATGCGATAGCGTGGCCAACAGGTCCAGCACCTTGCTCGTCTCCGCGCCATTCATTTCGGCCCTGAACTTTCGCGCAAAACCAGTCCAATCCGAATCGGTGGCAACCGCTTTGCCACTGGCCATCAGTTCCGCGCTGGGTGACAGATTAGGCAACCAAACGTCATAGTAATCGCGACTGGCGAATTCGGCCTTTGGCACACCGCGCGGCGGTCGCCGCACCGTGCCAACACGGACGCCTTCGTTCGGTGTTCTGCTGGTGCCGAGTCGAACAATAGTAATGGTCAATGTCGTTCCTTTGGATTAACGATTGCTTTCGGGCAGAACCGCAAAATCTTCGCTTTTGGCAAGGTCATGCCAGACATTCGCATGCGCCAACAGATGAATCTCGCAATAATACTGGACTTCATTCTGCATAACAACCGGCCCTGGTTTTAGCTGATTTTACAAGGTCAGGCGGCAAATGCGCGCAAGGCTTGCGGCAATACGTGCAGCGCCTCGTTATGCGTCAGTTTGTCGAGCAGGAATTCCACGGTGACGCGCACCCGGGGCGCCACCAGCGCGCGATGCGGATATTGCAGCACCAGTTCGCGCTCGCCGGCGCTGTGCTGGTCCGCCAGCCAGTTCGCCGCGCAAGCCGCGATGTTCCAGAATGCGGCAAGCAGGCTGCCGGTCGGGCGCACCGGCTTGCCGGAGGAAATCGCCGACGCATACTGGGCTGAGCTGCAAACAGGCATAACGGCGCCAAGGTCCAATTCTGCTTCTGACCGGCACCGCAGTACCGTAGGGCGCAATGGGCTTTATCTATTGCGCCGTATGCGAGCGTGGCACACACCCATGGCACGTAACGGCAACATGCGGCGCCACTTTTACCCGGCATGTTAAACAAGACGTTTTGAAGTATGGTGGCAAATATGCTACCATTCAACAATGAGAATCGTCGTCGATACCAATATAATTCTTGGCGCCTGTCTCGGGACAGGCGCGGCAAATGCCGTAGTTGCCGCTTGCCTGAAGGGGCAATGTATTCCGCTGATGGGGAATGCTCTGTTTAACGAATTTGAGGATGTTTTCGGTCGCCATGACTTGTTCGAAAATTGCAGGCTGAGCGAAGACGAGCGAGTTGAATTGCTCGACGTGTTTTTTGCTTGTTGCGAGTGGACGCGTGTTTATTACTCATGGCGCCCAAACTTGCCAGATGAGGCCGATAATCATCTCGTTGAGCTTGCGGTCGCAGGTGGCGCCGATTTTATCGTGACGCGGAACCTACGCCATCTCAGGAACATGGAGTTGCGTTTTCCACAACTGGGAATTGTGGGCCCAGAGGACTTTTTGAAGGAGATATAACATGGCGGCACTCACTGTTCGCTTGCCCGATGAGAAGCACCAACGCCTCAAAGCGCTGGCCAAGAGTCGTGGTACCCCGCTAAATCGTCTTATTGATGAGATGGCGACACTGATGCTGGCAGAATTCGATGCCGAAACACGTTTTCGCATACGTGCAAAGCGCGGGTCTGGGAAGACCGAGCGCGGTTTGGCGTTGCTCAAAAAGGCAACGAGCTGATTGCAACGCGTAAATATATGACAGGCAAGGAACTTGGCGAAAAGCTTTTGGAATCGACCCGGCAAATGAATGCAAGGCTGGGAACCTTGGCGTATTCAACCGTTGTGTTCATTTGATTGTTGTCATGTAGTTTTCATCAGCCAGAGGTTTAATGCGGTGGGTAACCATTTACATCTCATTGTTATTAGGCAATAATTATCCTGTTTCTTTTTACCGGTTCATGGTGCGACCATCAGTGTCGCCGATAAAAATGCATAACAGAACCTCTCAAATCATCCTTGGATTAATACTATCGTCAACCCTCGGACAACTGCTTGCGGCAGATAACCAATCTGCGCCTGTGGCCAATCCGCCCAATCCCCGATACGTAATCAAAGGCGGAGAAGTCTACGACAAAAAAAGCGATCTGACCTGGCAGCGTTGCAGTGTCGGGCAGCGATGGGTTAATGAAGCCAAGGGGTGTAGGGGGCTGGTCAAGACTTTTACGTTTGACGATGCTCGGGCGCTGGCAAACGGAACCTGGCGCGTGCCGACGGTGGGCGAGCTTAAAACGCTAATCGATTATGACCGGACTGGCCCGGACAAGAAGCCGACCATAGACGACGTTGCATTTCCAAATATGGATCGGTATCAAGACTGGTATTGGACCAGCGAGCCTGGCGGCGCTTCGGGCGGTTGGGTCGTGCTTTTTCACAACAGCCTCATCAACGATGCTATTTACTATCGTGGCAACACCGGTGCGGTGCGGTTGGTGCGACGCGGGCAGTGATGGCTATAGTCGAACAGGCGAGGGTGCCTGGGCGGTTCTCGTGAAGCTCAACTCACGCGCTTGATCGGATTGTCCCATGCAAAAGCAAAACTTGCCGCGCCGTGAATAAAATCGGCGGTTGCCTGAGGTTGGGTAATGGGGAGCATGTGCCCGCCGTCCACCAGAGTCAGTTGGGTGCCGGGTAGCCGGTCCACGAAATCTTCGCCGTTGGCGTGGTGGCTGAGAATGCGGTCCTTGGTTCCGTACAGCACATGCACAGGCACTTTCATGGCGGCATAGGCGGATTCTATGGCAGGCATGCTGGTGGGGGCCGAATGCAGATCGGTGGATGCAGAGACGAAGTTGCTGGGGCGCAGTGTCATCAGGCCGCCACCGCGCGTGGCAAAATCTTTGGGCGTCGTTTCCGGCCCGAAGACCAGCTTCATCGTTTCTTTGTTGAGGGCGATGGTACCGGGCGTGGCGAACGTCCATGCAAGCAGCTTGCGCAGCCAGTTATGCGAGATATCCAGGGAATCGAACGGGGGTGACGCCTTCGACGGCAGCTTTGTCAGCGGCGCAACCAAGGCCAGCGCGGCAACCCGCTGCGGATGGCGCTGGGCAAGCGACAGCGCTATTGCCCCGCCCAAAGAATGGCCTGCGATGACTGCGCAGTCGATCTGTAGTTTGTCCAGCAGTTCCGCCATGATGTCGGCCTGCGCTTGCAGGCTGACCGGCGCACCCGGGGCAAAAGTGGAATACCCGCAACCCGGCCGGTCTACGGCGATCACCCGGTAGCATGCGGCTAGCCGGTCTGCCACGCCATACGTGAAGTGGCGAAGATTGCCCGCCATGCCATGGATCAGCAGGATCGCCGGACCCTCGCCGCAGTCTGTAAAGTGCAGCCTGGCATTGCTGAGGTCGGCAAAGGCCCCGGATGGCGGCAGCGCTAACTCAACCTTGCGTGCGGCGTAAGCGGTAAACAAGGCCAGCATCGCCATCCCGATGACCACCAGCATCAAGGGGAGCCATAGCCAGATCACGCTGGGATCCTTTGCCCGGGGAGGCCGGCGATGCAGGTATAGGTGTGGAAAGGCGACCAGCGTTCCCGCATGGGAGATTTTGAGGGTGCAGGCATTCTCTTCGATGAAGTGGCGGAGGTCACGGTCGATTATCCTTGCTGGCGTTTCCGCCACTGTACATGGTCGGTTTGATTTTGACAATACTTAATGTGTCACAATGACAGCAGGCTGCGATTGGCCGGCCTTCGCTGGAC
>JBIODP010000103.1:0-7954 GCA_044445195.1 Burkholderiales bacterium
AGCCAGTAGCGCCAATGTGTATGGAAATGCGCAGGGAATACTGAGCGAATTGCAGCCGCCGCAGCCGGTTAACCATTACGCTGCCAGTAAACTGGCGATGGAGCACATGGCGAGAACCTGGCGCCACCGCTTGCCGATAGTCGTCACGCGGCCGTTCAATTATACGGGTGTCGGTCAGGATATTCAATTTCTGGTTCCGAAGATCGTTTCGCATTTTGTTTCCAGGATGCCGGTCATCGAATTGGGAAATCTGGATATCGAGCGAGATTTTTCCGATGTGCGGATGGTGACGCATAGTTATCGGCGCTTGCTTGAATCGGTTTCTGCGGGTGAAATTGTCAACGTGTGCAGCGGCCATCTATACTCGTTGCGCAGTATTGTGGCGATGATGGAACGGATAGCAGGTTATAAAATCGAGGTGCGGGTGAATCAGGATTATGTACGGCTGACGGATGTCAAGACCCTGGTTGGGTCGGTGGACAAGCTGCATGCGTTGGTGGGCGAGCTTGACCCGATTCCGTTGGAACAAACGCTTAGCTGGATGTATCGGTCCGGTGTTCAGCCTTGAGTTTTCGAACCTAAGATATGGAGGCAGACTTGAAAGATTTTTCTCCTGCGGTTGATTGCGGCAGGAGCGACGATCCATACCGGGAGATCGAATCGGCGATGCGTTTTATTGAAGAGATGCAGGTCGGCATTAACGGCGTGGCGATGTTGTCGCCGCTGACCGGCATTGGGCAATACACGTTCAATTTAGTGCGTGAGTTGCAGGCAATGCATCTGAATCCCTGGTTGTTTTATGGCACCGACTGGCAACAAGGCATACGTGCGATGGCGCTGCCGGGCATGAATGTCGTCAAAAATGTATTCAAGAGCCTGATTCCGCATCCTTATGCGGTGCAGCGGTTTTTGATGCAACGGCTGTTTTCGCGCGGGGCGCGACAGCATCGCATCCAGTTGTATCATGAGCCTAATTTTATGTCGTATCGTTTTCATGGGCCGTCTGTCGTCACGGTGCATGATTTGTCATGGATACGGTATCCGGAGACGCACCCCGTCGAGCGGGTGCGGGAAATGAACCGGTTGATGCCGGTCACGATGCAGACGGCAGCGCATATCCTGACGGATTCGGACTTCGTGCGCAGGGAAGTGATCGAGTACTACGGCCTGAGCGAGGACCGGGTTACCACGGCGCAGTTAGGGGTCGCGGCTGAATTCAAGCCACTGAACGCCAGCCAATGCGCATCCGTCATGGACGCGTATCGGCTGCAATTCGGGGAATATATTCTGGTCGTCGCGACTCTCGAACCCAGAAAAAATCTGGGTTCGGTAATTGCTGCATTCATGCAGTTGCCGCCGGCGATACGGAGGCGTTACCCGCTGGTCATCGCTGGAATGCGAGGATGGGGCGAGAGCTTGGTATCGGAGAGTGTGCGTCAGATGATTTCGCGCGGTGAGGCGCGCCTGACCGGTTTTGTGCCACAGTCGGAGTTGCCCGCTTTATACTCGGGCGCGCGCCTGTTTGTATACCCGTCGCTGTATGAGGGTTTCGGCTTGCCGCCGCTGGAAGCCATGGCGTGCGGCATTCCGGTCATCGTATCGAACCGGGCGTCGCTTCCCGAAGTGGTGGGAAACGCGGGCGTGTTGACGGAGCCGCTAGACGATGCAGGCATTGCGCAGCATATGCGGATGCTGATTGAAGACGATACGCTCCACCGGAGCTTGTCGGAAGCGGGGCGGCAGCGAGCGGAACTATTCACATGGCGCCGGTGTGCGGCAGAGACGATGGCGGTATATAAGAAGGTGTCGAAGACGCTCTAGGAAGGATTAACATGCGGGTGCTTCACGTCTTCAAGACTTATTATCCCGATTCGCTTGGCGGCGTCGAGCAAGTGATTCGGCAGTTGAGTGCCGCCACCACACAATTGGGATTGTCGAGCAGAATTTTTACCCTGAGCAGGCAGGCGGGAGTGACGCCACTGTTGCATGATGGCGCCACGGCCATCATACGGGCGCAAACGCATGTCGAGATCGCTTCGACCCCCATGTCCTGGAATGCAGCGTCGCTATTTCGCGACGAGGTACGGCAAGCCGACCTCATACATTATCATTACCCGTGGCCGTTTGGCGACTTGCTGCATTTGATTTCCGGGCAGTCCAAGCCAGCCGTGTTAACTTATCATTCTGACATTGTTCGGCAGCGATTTCTCATGCATGCGTACAAGCCTTTGTTGCGCCGTTTTTTTGCAAATTTGCGGGCGATTGTGCCAACCTCGCCAAATTATTTGGAGAGCAGCGCTTTGCTGCAGGAGTATCGCCACAAAACCACGGTCATTCCGATTGGGCTGGATGAGGCTAGCTACCCGCAACCGGCACCGGAGCGCTTACATTATTGGCAAAAAGAATTGGGTCAAAATTTTTTCCTGTTCATCGGCGTATTGCGATATTACAAAGGCTTGCATATCCTGCTGGATGCATGCGTTAACAGTGAAAGCCGTGTCGTGATCGTCGGCGCCGGTCCGGTAGAAACCGACCTGAAGCGGCAGGCGTTGCAGTTGGGGTTGACCAACGTCAAGTTCCTGGGAGCCGTGTCGGATGAAGACAAGGTGGCGTTATTGAGATTATGCTGCGCCGTGGTGTTTCCTTCGCATCTTCGTTCCGAGGCGTTCGGCGTTACCCTGCTGGAGGGCGCCATGTGCAGCAAGCCGTTGATTTCATCGGAGATTGGCACCGGTAGCAGCTATGTCAATATCAACGGCGTCACCGGCCTGGTAGTGCCTCCGAACGACCCTGCTGCATTGCGTAGCGCGATGCAGCGTATCGGAACAGACGGGAAACTGGCTGCCGGGATGGGACGGCAGGCGAGAGAACGATTCGAAGCGCTGTTCACAGCGGATCAAATGGCGCAGTCTTATGTCAGCTTGTATCGGCAAGTGACTTAGGGCGCGCCGATGAGTGAAATGTCAGAAAAAATCGGAGCGACAGGCCGGCAGGGCGGCCAGGTATGCGCGGTGATTGTCAGCTATTGTCCAGAACCGACGCGTTTGCGGGCGTTGATTGAATCGGTCGTGCGGCAAGCGGATTTTGTGGTAATTGTCGATAATGGCTCTACGATCGACGAGCTTGTTTTTTTGCGCCGATTGGCGGATTGCAGCAGTATAAAACTGATCGAGTTCGGCGAGAATCGCGGTATCGCCGCTGCCCATAATGCCGGCATTCGCTATGCGATGAAAAATGCGTTTGACTATGTGCTCTTGCTCGACCACGACAGCAGGCTGTTTCCGGGGTGCGTTGATGAATTGCTGAAGGCGAATAAACGCCTGATCGGTTCAGGTATCAAGGTAGCAGCGGTCGGGCCCCAATATAATGACGACACGTCGGCTCAACCTGCCCCGTTTCTGCGTTTTTCTCGCTGGACCTTCCGCAAGATTTATGTAAAAAATAAAAATGAAGTGCTCGAGACCAGCGTATTGATTTCCTCAGGCAGCCTCATTGCGTGTGCAACGCTTCAAGTCGTCGGCCTCATGGACGAGTCCTTGTTCATAGATGGGGTCGATTGGGAATGGTGTTTTCGGGCGTCGGCGCTTGGGTACCGGCTTTTTGGCATTGCTGCGGCCGTCATGCAGCATAGCCTGGGCGATAGCGGCATACGGGTGTTGGGACGGACTTTGCCCTTGCACAGTCCACTGCGGCATTATTATGCCTATCGAAATACGGTGTTGATGTGCCGGATGGCGCAGGTTCCGTTTTCATGGAAGTTGCATTTTTCGTTGCGGCTGATTGTTCGATTTTTCATCTACCTGATATTGGCGCCGCGCCGCCGCGAACGATGCCGGATGATCCGGTTGGGTTTACAGGATGGTTGGCAAGGGCGGCACGGCCGCCTTGCATTGCCGGTCTAGACGCTTATGCATCCATTGCAATTCACCATAAACTTGATATGACGTTTTTACGGTTCTTCCTGTTCAATTTGCTTGGTAACGCGCTGCCGATACTCATCGCGCTGGCGGCAGTGCCGGTGATCGCGCATCACGCTGGGATAGAACGGTTGGGTGCGCTGGGCGTAGTGTGGGGCTTGATCGGCTATTTCGGATTTCTGGATTTCGGCCTGAGCCGTGTGGTGACGCGCCGGGTTGCGCTGGCAGTCGAACAGAATCGCACCGCCGGGGAGTTGACTGAGCTGCGCGGATTTTTATGGTGGTGGGCTACGCCCGGATTGATTGCGATTACGTTATTACTAATCCTGTCGCGTAGCGTCTTTTCCCGGTTTTTGCCGGGAGGCTGGCTAGGGATGGAGCTGGATCGTGGATGGATCTGGATCGCATTATGCATCCCCATCACGCTGATGACGAATTGGCTGCGCGGCGCGCTCGAAGGAGTGCAGCGCTTTGTCCGGGTCAATCTGTTGCGCTCGGTATTCGGTTCCTGGAATTATGCGGCGCCGGCCTTGGTAGTGCTGGTTGCGCCGACCCTTGACGCGATGATTGCCGTGATCGCGCTGGGCCGCCTGTTGGCGATGTTGGCGCATGCCTGGGCCTGTTTGCAGGTTGAGCCCGGAATCATGGTCGGCCATGCGCCGCGCCGTTTATCCAGCGTCCGGCTGTTTTTCCAGGAGGGCGGCTGGATGACGGTATCGAACCTGATCGGGCCGCTGATGGTGTATTCCGATCGCTTTGTGCTGGCGGCATTGCTTCCGGCCAGGGCAGTCGCCTGGTATGTTACTTCGCAGGAAGTCATGTTGCGTACCTTGATGATACCCGGCGCGTTGGCCGGGGTGCTGTTTCCGAAATTCTCCGGGGCCAGGCAATCGTCGGTCGACTGCACGGTATTTAGCCTGTATCGGCGCGCAATCCGTCTTATCTCGGCAATCATGCTGCCATTGTGTGTGCTGGCGGCAGCACTTGCCTATGATGCGCTGCGCCTGTGGCTGGGAGAGTCGTTTGCATTTAACAGCTATCGCGTGGTGGAAATTATTGCGATCGGTATTTTCGTCAATTCCATCGGCCATTTGCCGTTTGCGTGGCTGCAAGGGGTAGGGCGCTCGCACCTTACCGCCAGGATACATTTGATCGAGTTGCCCGCTTATGCCATCGGTTTATATTTCGGGGTGAAATATGCCGGTATTGAAGGCGCGGCGTGGATGTGGACGATTCGGGTTTCCGTGGATTGTCTGCTGTTGCTGGCGGTGGCGGCAAAAGACAGAGACCGCGCTTCCATTTCAATCGCTGCAATGGGCGCATCGTTTATCATGCTGGCAGGTTACCTGACGGGACCCGGGCTGGATTGGCAGTGGCGTGCCGGAATAGCGGTTGCCGCGTGTGCGGCATCGTTGCCGATTGCATGGTATTGCCTGCTTAATCGAGAAGATCGGAATGAGGTTGGAAGGCTGCGCCATGCGTATTAGCTGCTCCATAGTCTGTTACCGCAATTCGCCGGCGCAGATCGCCGCGGTGCTGGGCTGCGTGACTGCGTCGCCGGTCGATGTGGCGCTATATCTGGTCGATAATTCAGAGGACGATACCTTGTCGCGGACAGCGCGGCAATTCGGCGCCACGTACATTCATCTGGCGCACAATCCGGGTTTCGGTTCAGCGCACAATGCCGCAATGCGAGAGGCGTTTAAACTGGACCCTGAATACCATCTGGTGCTGAATCCGGATATTACCTTTGGCAAAGAGGTGATTCCAGTCTTGGTCGATTACATGAACCGGCATCGCGACATCGGCCTGATCATGCCGAACGTGTATTATCCCGATGGACGACAGCAATATCTGTGCAAATTGTTGCCCAATCCTGTGGATCTGACGATAAGACGCTTCTTCCCCGGACTGTATCGGTTCAGCGGGCGTCTCGCCATGTATGAAATGCGTCAGAGCGGATACGACAAAATTATGGATGTTCCTGCGTTATCCGGGTGTTTCATGTTGATGCGCAGCGCCACACTGCGTGACGCAGGCAGTTTTGACGAGCGGTTTTTCATGTATCTGGAAGACGTGGATTTGTCGCGCCGCATCGGGCGGCTGTCGCGAACCGTGTATTTTCCTTATGTCTCGGTGGTTCACGATTATGCAAAAGGATCCTATAAAAACATAAGGCTGCTGTATTGCCATGCGCGCTCGGCGATTTTATATTTCAATAAATGGGGCTGGTTCTCCGACGCCGAAAAAGAAACAATCAACCGGATGGCGATTCAGAAAATGCAATCGAGTGCCCATGCAAAAAATGAATACGCCGAATGACGCGCGACTGATGCCCATATTGCTTAAGTCAATAATTAATCAATAATTAAATGAATTCTTTTTTCGTCAGTTTTCTGCTTTCCATACTCTTTACCCTGATCGTGATCAGGCAGGCAAAATTGCATGGCGCTGCATTGGACTCCAATTTGTCTGGCGTGCAAAAAGTGCATGCGCATGTAGTGCCGAGAATCGGCGGCATCGGCATTTTTTTATCGGTGGTTGTCACCAGCATGGTATCCATGTGGCGCGCGCCGCCGATAGGCCGGGCTATTGCCTTGCTGTTGGCGTGTTCGGCAATCGCCTTTGCCGGCGGCATCGTCGAAGATTTTACGCAACGCATGAGCCCGGCCAGGCGTCTGGCGCTAACCATGTGCGCTGCCGCGTTGGGATACTGGTTGCTGGATGCGCGTATTGAGCATATCGATGGCATTTTCTCTCAGATGCTGTGCTTGAACACGATCTGGCTGTCCTTGCCCTTGACGGTGCTTGCGGTTGCCGGCATTGCCAATGCGGTTAATATCATAGACGGCTTCAACGGCCTGGCGAGTGTCGTTACTATCTGTATGCTGATGTCGCTAGGCTACGTGGCGCTGCAGGTAAACGACATGTTTGTGCTGGTGGCCGCGCTGACGGTGGCGGGGGCAACCGCCGGATTTCTGGTCTGGAATTACCCGGCCGGGCTGATTTTTCTGGGGGATGGCGGGGCTTATTTCATTGGATTCATGTTGGGTGAATTGTCAATCTTGCTGGTCATGCGCAATCCGCAGGTTTCCACCTGGTATGCAGTGCTTCTGTTGATTTACCCGGTATTTGAAACACTTTTCTCCATTTACCGGCGCATTTTTGTGCGCGGGCGGTCGCCCGGCATGCCGGATGGCATACACTTGCATAGCCTGATTTTCCGGCGTCTGGTGTTATGGGCAGTGGGGCCGCGCGATGCAAGGGCGCTGACCCGCCGCAATTCCATGACATCTCCGTACTTGTGGTTGTTGTCTCTGATGGCTGTCATTCCGGCCACATTGCTATGGCGGCACAGTTTCATATTGATCGTATGTTGCCTGCTATTTATGGGGTCGTATTTATGGCTCTATGCCAGCATCGTCAGATTCAAATCGCCGCGCTGGATGATCCTGGGCCGGCGCAAGTAATTGGGTAATGGGAAATAAGCAACTGAACACTTGGGTAATCCTTACAATGAACATGGCTGACTTCTTATTCTTGACACTATGCTGACTCTCTCTCAAAGTATTTTTAAAGCTTATGATATCCGGGGCATCGTCGGCAAGACGCTGGATGCGGCGATTGCCCGCAAAATTGGGCATGCGTTCGGCACTGCGGTATACCGCAAGGGCGAGCGCACGGCGGTTATCGGTAAAGATGGGCGGCTCTCCGGCCCCGAGTTGAGCGCAGCATTGGCGCTGGGCTTGCAGGATGCCGGCATCGATGTGATCGACCTGGGCGTGGTCGCCACGCCGATGGTGTACTTCGGCACGCACGTGCTGGATGCGAAATCCGGCATCATGGTCACCGGCAGCCATAACCCGCCGGACTATAACGGCTTCAAAATGGTGTTGGCCGGCGAAGCGATTTACGGCGATGCCATCCAGGCGCTTTATCATGCCATCCTTGCGGAGGACTTCGAGCATGGCAAAGGCAGCTATCGGTCGCACGATATCAGGCAAGCCTATCTGTCGCGTATCGTCGGCGACGTGAAA
>JBIODP010000104.1:0-7726 GCA_044445195.1 Burkholderiales bacterium
GGGTAATCTTCCGGCACGTTGACCGTCTTGGAAATGGCGGCATCCACATACGGCGCGACGGCGGCAACCATCAGCATGTGGTCGGTGGCGGATATTTCCAGCGCCGACACAAACGCTTCCGGCAGCTTGCCGGTGTCATGCCCCAGCGCGCGGTACACCCGGTAGGCATGGTCTTCTACCGTGTAATCCTTCTTGCTGCCATCCGCCATGCGCTTCATGCGGTTGTAAAACCATGAAAATGCCGGTTCGATGCCGTTCGACGCATTATCGGCAAAGGCCAGTGAAATGGTGCCGGTAGGCGCGATCGACGTCAGATGCGAGTTGCGGATGCCATGTACCCGTATCTGATCCTTGAGCGCATCGGGCAGACGAGAGGCAAAGCCGCCCTGCAGGTAACGCTCGGCATCGAACAGCGGGAATGCGCCGCGCTCTTTGGCCAGATCCACCGAACCCTCGTAGGAAGCATCGCGCACGGCGCTGGCAATTTTCACTGCCAGTTCGCGTCCCGGCTCGGAATCGTAACGCAAGCCCAGCATGATCAGGGCATCGCCCAGACCGGTAAACCCGAGCCCCAGGCGGCGCTTGGCGGCCGCTTCTTTCGCCTGTTCCTCCAGCGGCCATTTGGTTGCGGTCAAGACGTTATCCAGCATGCGCACCGAAACCTTGGTCACCTTCGACATCAGGTCGAAATCGAACGCCGCTTCAGCGCTGAACGGCGCAGTCACATAGGCCGTCAGGTTCAAGCTGCCGAGGCAGCAACAACCGTAATCGGGCAGAGGCTGTTCGCCGCAGGGATTGGTGGCTTCAATCTGTTCGCAATAGGCGAGATTGTTTTCCTGGTTGATGCGATCGAGATAGAGAACGCCCGGCTCAGCCGCTGCGTAGGTGCACTTCATGATCATGTCCCAGATTTCCCGCGCCTGGACCTTGCGATATACCCATTTCCCGTCTTCGCGACGGTATGCGCCGTTCGCCTTGAGTTCTGCATTCGGCTCGGCGGCATGCGCCAGGTCGAACAACTGGTCTGCCTCCACGGCGCGCATGAATGCGTCCGGCACGCCGACGGAAATATTGAAGTTGTTCAGTTGGCCGCGCTCCTGCTTGACCGTGATGAAGTCGAAAATGTCCGGATGCTCGACATTCAACACCGCCATCTGCGCACCGCGGCGGGCGCCGGCGGACTCGACCGTTTCACATGAACGGTCGAACACTTTCATATACGAAATCGGGCCCGAAGCGCTGCTGCCGGTGCCCTTTACCTTTGCTCCCTTCGGACGGATCGCGGAAAAATTGTAGCCGACGCCGCCGCCGCGGCGCATCGTTTCCGCCGCCTGCGCCAGCGCGGTGTAAATACCCGGCTTGCCCCCTACGTTTTCCGTGATGGAATCCCCGACCGGTTGCACGAAGCAATTGATCAGGGTCGTTTGCAAGCCGGTGCCGGCAGCGCTGGCGACACGCCCGGCAGGGATGAATCCATGTTGCATGGCCCACAAAAAATGGTCCGCTTGCTGCTTGCGATGCTTGGCCGGCTCAACCTCAGCCAACGCTGTTGCCACCCGCGCCAATACTTCAGCCGCGCGGGTTTCGTTGCCTTTGGCATATTTTTCAATCAGGACTTCGGTTGAGATGTCTTGCGGTACCACTAAAGCTATGGCGGCGCTTTCTAAATTATGCATATTGTGTTCCTAGTGATCCTGATGGTCCTGATGGTCCTGGTGACCCTGATAATCGGTATTTTTATTCATTGTAAACTGCTAATGCGTGCTTTGCGGGACGTCACGGCATACGTGCTTGCCTGTTCCGGCAGATTTTTTATTGTACTTTGATGATAAAGCTTAATCCACTACATATAGAAAAATATTTTAATTCGCATCAATATGTAGTGATTAAGACCGACTTTCTTGAATGAGTCAAGCCCTAAAAATCAATATTTTTAAAATTTTTTTGGGGTATATCTCATAAAAAATACACCATGCGGGGAAACTTGCAAGCTTTTCATGCATAAGTCACAACTGCGCGCGCTGTAAACGGTAATTTATTCTCTCATCAGGATACAGGCGCCGATTAAATATAGCGGTCAGCGAATGAATGCCGCCGCTGTTCATAACTGGAAAACAGCGGTTTCATAACGATTCGGCTCCTTGGGTTCCTGCACCAGAAAATAAATCAACACTATCCAGCCAAGCACAGGAATCAGCCCGATCAGCTGCCACCATCCGCTCCTGTCCGTGTCATGCAAGCGGCGCGTGGCCACGGCAATAGACGGCAAAAGGGTCGCCAGTGAAAACAGCATGCCCAGACTATAGGCAAATATGGCAAAGGCTATGTGGCCCAATGCAAGAAATAAGGCGAACCACCAATATTCCGACCGCGAAGCCCTGCCGTTAAAGTCCGCATACTTTGAAAAGCACGTTTTGATCGAGTCGCCGAAGTCCATGGTGTTTCCCTCGCAGGGTAATTGTTATTGATATATGGCTTGCGCCATGCTGCCACGGAAAAATTGCAAAAGCAATGCCGGGTTCGAGGGTAGCTATTCAGCCGCCAGCGCCAGTGCGGCGTGCGTTTTGGGGAAAGATCGCGTCTGCCGGTAGTCGATCTTATTACCGCCGGTTATTGTCGTCATGCCCATTCCGCCCGCACTTCATTGGATCGCTCGCAGGGTTAAAAATTCATTTGACGGTTTGCCGGATTGGTTTGAGCCAATCCGTCGGGAGGCTATAATGAAATCCGAACAATCTCGCGTTGCCGTTGCTTGAAAAAAATTAATGGAAATTCGCTTATGACAATATTTGCCGCACCCGTTTTCGACGCAACGGTAATCGTCGAAGAAAACGAGCTCTTCAAAGGACAGGGTTCGGCAACGCATTGGGCCGAACGATTGGCTACTGAACTTGGTGTCAAAATAGTGGTGAAAAAGATCGGAAACGGCTGGGCCCTGTGTGGCTCGGTGGATGGCGTTGATTGTGTGTGGGGTATTTACGGTCAACGGCTCAAGCGGATTAATTGAGGCGGAGTTTTCGGTATTGCAAACCCCTCATCCGAGTAATCGGTTTTCGCAAAGGGAAGGTCGTGAGTTCGATCCTCTTCCGCTCCACCAATAAAATCAAAGGGTTCCGTCACTGAGCGGCGACGCACAGCCGATAGCCACTTGGTCAATAGTGGAAGCAACGAAGTAGTTGAATTCACCGATATGACAGGACATTTAAGAGGCCCGGTAGCCGCAGAGCGTGATGCAATTCAGCGCCGATTTGTCAGACACCTATAAACCCAGGCAACCTGGAAGCCTTCACATCGAAGGTCGCCGTCGCTCGACATCCCAGTCGTCGATTTTGAGCACCGATCAGACAGTCAGCGAAATCGGCGTTTGCGTCTCTCCAGCTGAAAAGCGCCTCCTCAATGGCTGGCTCATCCTCAAGTCGAACATCAGTCGCGTCAAGCAAGCTCGAGATGGTTTCAATGATCGAATTCTTCGGCAAACTGTATCGGCTGCGTAGAACCCATTCGGTCTCCAGGAGCACCAACTGGCTGACGAAAACGCGACGTCCTGCCGCAACCTCGCGCTTGATCAACTTTCGTGCCTTCTCGAACTGAGCTTCGTCATCCCGGACCAAAAAGCGAACGAGAACATTGGTATCGACCCCAAGCATCACCGCGACAACTGCTCAACTGGAACGGGCTTGCGACCCTTCTTGTGTAACACGCCCGCCAATTCGGTAACGCTCCTGGTTTTCACGCGCATGACTACTGTGGAATCCGGCATCAACGTAAACGTCATCCGGTCTCCTGCCTTCATCGAAAGACTATCCCGAATTTCCTTGGGAATTGTTGTTTGCCCCTTACTGGTAAGCGTGGCGTCGTTTGACATTTCGATCTCCTCATATCCTTACAACTTGTATTATAGTAAGGAGGCTGATTATTGGCAATGGATTAATGACTTGCGATCCGGCGACAGCACTGAAAGTTCTGTTCTGGCCACAGCCATACGCTCTCCGTTGGGACAAGCGTGGGACAAGAATTGATTTTGGCAGTTGATGTACCTCGAAACCGGCAGAGCATCGGACGAATTGAACCGTTCAAGAAAGACTTGCAAGAATAAAATTATTCAAACAAATCAACGCCTTACACTTCCGCTGTCCAATCGCCAGACTTCCCGCCGCGCTTCTCCACGACCCGCACACCCGATATCACCATGCCGCGATCCACCGCCTTGCACATGTCGTAGATGGTCAGCAAACCGATTTGCACGGCGGTAAGGGCTTCCATTTCGACGCCGGTTTTTCCAAACGACTCCACTTCGGCGATGCAGGTTACACTTGATTTTTCAGTATCTACCCTGAAATTAACTTCTGAGCGGGTGAGCGCAATCGGGTGGCACAGCGGAATCAAATCGGCGGTGTGTTTGGCGGCCATCAAGGCGGCAATGCGGGCCACGCCGAGCACGTCTCCCTTCTTTGCGCTGCCCGATGCAATGATCGCGAGCGTGTCAGGCTGCATCGTTATCGCGCCTTCGGCTATGGCCGTGCGCCGGGTCTCCTGCTTATCGCCGACATCGACCATATGCGCCTGACCGGCAGCATTAAAATGGGTCAGCGCCGGGCCGGCCGTCTGTGCAAGAGATTGTTTTTTGGGGGTATTCATGGTGGGGCGCCGAATAGTCTCAGTGCGGGTATCATATCATTGTAGAAATGCGATAAATCCCCAATATAAATGGAAATGATGGAAATACCACGAATGTTACGAGTGATGCCTGAATAGTATGATGCGACGCATTGTTTTTTTCATCTTGATTGCGCTGTCATGCGTGCTGCCCGTTACGGCATCCGATACGGTAAACGCCCCCAACCTGCCCATACTGGGGGACAGCGAGCGAGAAGAACTCTCCCCCGTGATGGAGCGCAAAGTGGGCGAGGAAATCATGTCCGAAATTCGACGCGACCCGGATTATTTCGACGATGCGCCTCTGCTGGAGTATTTGAACATGCTGGGAGGCAGCCTGGTCGACGCAAAACCGGAGGTACGCGGAGAAGCCCATTATGAATTCTCCTTTTTTGCGCTACGCGACCCTACGCTG
Source organism: Burkholderiales bacterium (assembly GCA_044445195.1). Taxonomy (GTDB): domain Bacteria; phylum Pseudomonadota; class Gammaproteobacteria; order Burkholderiales; family Burkholderiaceae_D; genus PKWO01. Next base: position 5,072 of record JBIODP010000104.1, read on the forward strand.
AACGCCTTTGCGCTGCCGGGCGGGTTCATCGCCGTGCATTCGGGATTGGTGCTGGCGGCGCAGAGCGAATCGGAACTGGCTTCCGTCATGGGACACGAAATCGGCCACGTTGCGCAGCGCCATATTGCGCGCATGCTGGGCCAGCAAAAGCAGGACGCGCTTATTCCGCTGGCGGCGCTGGCCATGGCGGTATTGGCGTCGCGCTCAAGCCCGAACGCCGCCGGCGCGCTGGTCATGGGCGGCGAAGGCCTGGCCATCCAGCGGCAACTCAGTTTCAGCCGCGATGCCGAACGCGAGGCAGACCGTGTCGGTCTGCAGATTGTCTCTGCTGCCGGCTACGACACCTCCGGCATGGTGACGTTCTTTGGCCGCATGCAACAGACTACCCGCGCGTATACCGAAGTGCCGGCATTCTTGCAGAATCACCCGATGACGACCGAGCGCATTGCCGACATGCAGGCGCGCATCCGCAGCCTTCCCTATAAGCAGCATAACGATAGCCTTGATTTTCAATTGATACGCGCACGGCTGCGGGTATTGCAAGACGACAGCACCCAAAGCTTGCACGATGCCGCCGGCTTCTTTAACGATCAGCTCGAACAAAATCCGCGCGCGCAATTTATCCCGTCCAAGTATGGGCTTGCTTTCATCGCGTTGAAGCAGCGGGAATTCGATAAGGCGCAGACATTGCTGCAAGAGGCGCGGGTGGCGGCACGGGCAGCGCCGCTGCCGGCGAATGCGCCGCAGCCGACCTATGAAGCCATTTTGGACAGTATGGAAATCGAACTAAAACTTGCCGCAGGCCATCCGGCCGAGGCGGCGAAAGTAGCGGCGCGGGCCCGTGAAAAATTCCCCGTCTCACGCGGCATTGCCTTGCAATATGCGGATTGCCTGATGGCGGAAGGCCGCAACGGCGATGCGGTAATCTATCTGCGCGACCAGGCTCAGTTATATCGGCAGGAGCCGCAAATTCAGCAACGACTGGCCAAGGCCTATGCGGCAGAGGGCAGGCAGGCATTGCAGCATATGGCGCTGGCCGAGTCCTACGCGCTGACAGGAAGCCTGCTGCCTTCGCTTGAGCAACTATCGCTCGCGCGCAAAGCCCCCGATGTATCGTTTTACGATAATTCCGTCATCGACGCGCGCGAACGGGAAATCAAGGCGCGCTGGAAGGATGAAGAGAAAGATAAAAAGTCGCAACCATGAATTAAGGCACAATGAATTAAGACGCTTGCGATTGTAAAAATTCCACGATGCGTTCCGGCAGCCACTGCAGGTGGCCTGGCATTGCCCCGGCAACAAACCCCACATGCCCGCCGTACTGCGGATAATCCAGCATTACCTGACGCGACGCCTCGCTTGGCAGGAAGTGCCCGGGCAGGAAAGGGTCGTTACGCGCATTCAGCACCAGCGTAGGGACGGTAATGTCGGGCAGCACATGCTTGGCGCTGGCGCGATGCCAGTAGTCTTCCGTGTTCAGGTAACCGTGCAAGGGGGCGGTAACCACATTGTCGAACGCATATAAATCACGCGCTTGCAGCATGCTTTCGCGGTCGAACAAGCCGGGAAATTGCTGCAGTTTGTGCAAGCACTTCGGCTTTAGCGTTTGCAGAAACATACGGGTATACAGCCGGTTGAAGCCGCGCGACAGCACGGCGCCGCCCGCCGTCAGGTCAAGCGGAGCGGAAATCGAACAGGCGCGGTCGACGAATTCCGCCTGGTGCTGCGATTCGCCCAGCCAGCGCAACAGCGCATTGCCGCCCAGCGATATGCCGGTGGCATAGAATTTGGCGTTGCGATTATTTTTGCGCGTAGTGGCCAGGCGGCGCACTATCCAGTCGATCTCCTGTGCATCGCCGGAATGATAGAAGCGCGGCGCCCGATTCGATTCGCCGGAACAACCGCGGAAGTGCGGCACCGCGCCCGACCACCCGAGCGAGGCAATATGCGCCATCAGCGCCCGTGCATAGTAGCTGTCGGAAGAACCCTCCAGGCCATGAAACATGACGACGAAAGGCTGCTCCGGAAGGCCGTCCACAAAATCGACGTCGACAAAATCGCCATCGGCGGTGTCCCAGCGCTCGCGCCGATAGGCCATAACCGGCGCGGCTATGCACGTGGCCGGATAAATCGTTTGCAAATGCCCGCCGGGCAGCCAGGTCGGAGCGGTATAGGTTGCCGGGCTCATCAATGCAGCATCGAACCAGCGGACTGTTCGCCCAGAACCGCGCCCGGCGCAACCGATGCGTGATGCAGGGCAATGCGCCAGCCTTGCGGCGTTTTCAGATAAACATTGGTGGTGACGATGTGGATCTCTTGCTGCGCATGGTCGGCTTGATTGATTTCTTCGATAAGGTTGTGTATCGCGGTCGTCATATTTTGGGCGACCCGCAACTTTCTGGGGCGGATGTGTACGCCGCCGCGCTCGAAAATTGCCTCCCACGACGTGCGAATGGCGGCATACCCGACCAGGCGCGGCGCTCCCGGATGGATGCAGACGATGTCTTCTTCGTCGGCCCACAATCCCATCAACGCCTCTATGTCGGCGCGACCGATGGCATCGTAAAATGCCGTTTCCGCATCTTCTGCCGTCCCTAACAGTTTACCTATCTTCGCCATATGCTTAACCATGTAATACAAGAGAGAATACAGAGA
>JBIODP010000105.1:0-7719 GCA_044445195.1 Burkholderiales bacterium
GGGTTGAACAGGCCTTGCCGCGAAAAGACCTGGCGTGGATTCTTTTTGACCCATAGCCAAGACCCCATCTCCAGCGTCAACGGTAAAAAAACCCGCTTGCCGTGGTCTTCTGCATGCAGATAGAGAAAATCCCACAGATCTCCATGGGTCAAATATTGGCAGCTTTGCGGCTCGAACAAATAGTTATGGTTGGGATGGGTCTGGCTGAACAGATTTTCCAACGCGGAAATATCGGGCAAATGTTGAATCGGAACGGGGGTATGGGCGTAGGGAAACCATATGCGATCCCTTATCCCGAAGCCGGAATGGCAATCGAGGGCCAGGCTGAATTTTCGGCTCAGCAATTCTTCTTCGACGACCCGGCAGACGGCCTGGCTTTCAATTTCCATTGGCGCGCCAATCAAGCCCCGGAACCAGGGCAGGCGCGAACTGACCCGCTGCCCGCCAAGCATGAATGGCACTTTACTCACTGCTTCAAGCGGCGCATTGCGCATCAGATCGACCCCCCGCGGGTTGGCGCGCATGCCGTGCCACATGCCGCCCGGGTTAACCAGCGGCATAAATACCAGCCGGACGACATCCAGTTGGCGGTGCAGTACCGGGTCCCAGCGCAAGCGCGCCAGCAGGCTGCGCAAAAAAACCAGCAGCACCTGGGTGCCGATCCGTTCCAGTCCGTGAACGCCGCCGAAAAATCCGACAGCCGGAACGTCCAGGCTGGGGTTGCCCAAGGTTAGTGCATATACCGGGAGCTTGCGGCCTGACGTGTTGACTTCGCACAGGATGCGCGACTGCAGGCCATGACGCATACCGTCTTCGATAATGCGTTCCAGTTCGAGCAGTTCCGGTAGCTTGCTGGCAGTCATGGCGATGTACGGTCCAGGGGTGATGGATTTAAAAATGCGGGACGATAGAGTGGGTTGCCGTACTCGCCACGCATCCTGCGAGTTGGTTCAGCCTGTGAAGACTATTCGGCCGATTTTTTGAGCCGGTGAACCAGCACCGGGATGTCGCAAGTCGACAGAACCTTGGCTGTCACGCTTCCCAGCAATAATTGTCCCCAGCCGCTCCGTCCATGCGAACCCATGAAAATCAAATCGCAATGCAGTTCCTCTGCCGCATGCGCAATTTTTTGAGCGGTTAAATCGGAAAAAACGACCAGACTGCTAAATTTCAATCCTGCCGTTTGCGCTACATCCCGAATGACGCTCAAGTACGTTTCCCCGGCCTGGCGCATGGATTCCCGATGCTCTTGCTCGCTAGGATAGTTTGGCGGCAGCACTTCTACATAAATCGGATATTGAAACTCGGGCGCCACGAATATTCCGACGATTTCAGCGTCAAGCTGCTTGGCAAATTCAACGCCTGCCAGTGCGGCGGATATCGAAACATCCGAACCGTCGGTTGGAATAAGTATTTTCTTGTACATATAACCCCACTAGGATTCCCACACGCGGCGGCATCGAATCCCGACACAGCCTATCCGGTCACACTATATCATTTTGTCCGGAATCGAGAAAATGTAAGTGCGTGTTTGCTGTTATCCGCAGTTATTACCCTCGATTCAACCTGTTTTCAGCCTGCAGAACGGGACGCTAATTGGAGGTTTCAGCTCGTATTCAACAAGTATTTCTGAAAAAAGGGTTGCTGGAACAGGCAAATCTGCGGCTAAATGCTGGTAGAGTTAATCGGTGCTGTCGCCGTAATAAGTCAAAATTGGCACTTTGGATGAAAAGCCGGGGAAGTGCCGCCGTTTGCGTGCAAAATGGACTGGTAGCCTGAGAAGGAGAAAACAGGATGCAGATTGCCGACATGAAATTTTTGGTGGCAGAGGAAGACGATTTTCAGCGGCGCTGGTTAGTAGTCATGCTGGCCAACCTTGGCGTTGAGAATATCCTTGAAGTCAAGGATGGTTTGGCAGCATTGAAAATGCTGAAGGATCGGACGAATCATATCGATGTCAGCATCATCGCTATCGCGATGCCTGAAATGGATGGCATAGAATTGATTCGTCATATTGCAAAGGAGAATCATCCGGGATCGATCATTTTGGCCAGCGCATTGGACCGCTCGCTGCTCTTTTCGGTTGAATCGATGTCCCACGCCTATGGCGTTGACTTGCTTGGAAGCATAGAAAATCCGGTTACGCCGGAAAGTTTGCTGGCGCTTCTGACCAAGCGCCAGTCGCGCGCGGACCGGCGAGATTTTCCCGGGGAGGCGCCGACCCTTACTTTTGCAGACATTCACGGTGGGTTGGTCAATAGTGAATTCGAGCCGCTATTTCAGCCTAAAGTGGAATTGGCGACCGGGCAGGTGAAGGGGGCGGAAGCATTTACCCGCTGGTCTCATCCGGAATATGGTCTTGTCTCGCCGTCGGTATTCATCCCCGTGCTGGAAGAGTTGGGCGAAATGGATGCATTTGCCTGGATAATAATTAAAAAATCGATTACCGCCTGCGCGCAATGGCACAAGTTGGGATTTTTAATTTCCGTTTCGATTAATCTTTCTCCTTCATGTCTGGCAAAACCTGAATTTTCCCGGGAATTAATTAATTTCGTTGCTACGCAAGAATTAGAACCGCAATATATCGTGATCGAACTCACAGAATCGGCTACCGTCGCCAACATACCGTATTCGCTGGAAAATCTGGTGCGGCTGCGTATGAAAGGTTTCGGCATTTCGGTCGACAATTATGGAACCGGGCATTCCAGCATGCAGCAACTACTGCGTATTCCGTTTTCAGAATTGAAAATAGACCGTTCGTTTGTTGCCGGTGCATACACCAATCACGCATTGGAACTGGTGCTGAGTGCGAGTCTGGATGTTTGCCGGAAGCTCGACAAGTTTTCTGTTGCGGTTGGTGTGGAAACCCAGCAGGATTGGGATTTTCTGCGTAAATTGGGTTGTACCCACGCACAAGGGTATTACATCGCCAAGCCGATGGTCGGCGCAATTCTGCCTTCGTGGATGGATGAGTGGTCGCACTTCTTTTAGTCGCGCATCCGCAACGTAACTATTCAGCCGCTGGCGCGAGTGCGGAGTGCGTTTTGGCGAAAGATCGCGTCTTCAAGTAGACGGACTTATTACCGCTGGCTACTTGCGTCATGCGCATTCCGCTCGGGCTTCATTGGATCGCTCGCGCTTTCTCTTTCCCCAAAACGCACCCCGCACTCGCGCCAGCGGCTAAATAGTTACCCCGCAACAAAAAAACGCGCGCTCATTTCTTCCAGTTCCATAGCCTGCAACACTTCCCTCAACCGGTCTGCGGGCCGCTGGCGCGGCAACGCTTTGAAGCTGGCGATGATCAGTTCATTTTTCATCGAATGTTCCCAACCGACCAGTTCAGTGACGGTGACCTGATAGCCGTGCGCCTCAAGTTGCAGGCAGCGCAGCACATTGGTGAGGTGACTGCCGAATTCGCGCGTGTGCAGCGGGTGACGCCAAATCTCGGATAACGCATTTCGGGCTAGTATCTTGCCTTTGTTTTTTTTCAGCATAGCGGCCACTTCAGCTTGGCAACAAGGCGCCAACACGATGAATTTCGCCTGCTTTTTCAAGGCAAAACGAATGGCATCGTCGGTGGCGGTATCGCAGGCATGAAGCGCAGTCACGATATCGACGGTTGCCGGCAAGAGGTCGGATTCAATCGAGGCGGCAACAGACAGATTAAGGAAAGACATGCCTGGAAAATTCAACCTGCGCGCCAGTTCCTGCGATTTTTTAACCAGCTCGTCCCGCGTTTCAATGCCGTAAATATGCGACGCGTCATTCAGTGTTTTAAAAAACAGGTCGTACAGAATAAATCCCAGATAAGATTTACCCGCCCCATGGTCGACCAGATGGATATCTGCCTGCGACTGCCGGATTTCCTGCAACAACGGCTCGATGAATTGAATCAGGTGATATACCTGCTTGAGCTTGCGCCGGCTATCCTGATTCATCTTGCCGTCACGCGTAAGGATATGCAACTCCTTCAGCAGTTCGAGAGATTGCCCGGGTCTGATTTCGTGTTTGTCATTCATCTGCATGCAATATATTGTTAAGGCTGGCGCCTAGTATGAAGGATTTATCGGGATTCCGAAGTCATGGGATCAAAACCGCCGCATCAAGTTTCCCTGGCGTAACTGTTCAGCTTGCTTTTCTGGTGAGCGGCAATCGGAAACGGTAATTACAGAAACACTTCCTTACAAACTTTTGTTGCAGGATGACGCACAATGACTCTTCTTGCACATGAGGTATCATGCGAGCTTATTATGCCCCTGAATGTGGGCATTTCGATAATTATGTTGGTATTTTGAAAACTCAACTTAGCCCAGTTTCTGGGTAATTCGCTCCTACGTGATTAACTCGTTTCAACCCCGCACTGTTGAATCTGTCCTGCTTGAGGACAAGATAACGCCTTGGATGGGGCCGCTTGCACCTTGGATGCGACAGGTTACGCTCGACAACGACACGCGGGCGCGTCGCTGGATAACGATTTGCCTTGCCATTTCAATTTTGTTGCATGTGGCATTGCTGTTGATTCCGCTCGCGCAACACAGGGAGGCCGCCTCGGCATCCGGCCGTCCGGTGCAAGGACCGCTTACCGTCAGGCTAACCAATCCGGGAGTGCGCAGGCCGCCACCAATGGCGGCGCAGGAGCCGCATAAAGTTCACCCGCCGCATCCGGTTTCGCACCGGCCCCCTGTTCTTGCACTGCGACGGTCGAATCGGTCGAGTGCGTCTGCATTCAAGGCGCCCCCACCCCCGTTAACGCCGCCGGAACCGGCCGTGCCGCCTGAGCCGGATATGTCGGCGATGCTGGAAGCCAGGCGTCAGGCCAGGCGCGAAATGGAAGAACAAGAGGCGCAAGAGAATGATATAGCCGCCTCTGCTGGTGGCCGATCCTCGATCAATATCAATAGCAGGATAATGGAAAACATCAACCGCAGCACCAGCAAGACCGTGGGCACCGGGGGGATGTTTCAAGTCACCAAGATTGGGGTGCGCGAGGGGGAATTCATATTCAACGGCTGGCACCCGGGTGCCGACAATTGGCATGAGTCTCATACTGTCGATGCAGGGGTGGGTGGCGATGTGCGCCTTGCCATTGTCAAGGAGGTCATTAAAGTGATACGTAAACACAAAAAAGGCGATTTCGACTTTGAGTCGCACCGTCTGGGTCACCCGGTTACCATGTCGGCTCGTCCGGCAGACAATGCGGCGCTGGAAAGCTTCTTAATGAGAGAGCTATTCGGCGATGAGCATTCGGACTTGCGCTAATCGTGTTGGGGTGATTTGTTTCATTGAACTGTTTCAATCGATTGCATCAATGAATTAGACTTCATCATCAAGAGTTGGTACACTTAAAGGTTTTTTGCAAGGGCTACCATCATGGCCGGCATTCCCGATCTTCCATTGACTGCAATTATCGACAACGCCGACGCATCGCCCGCGCCTGAATCTCCTGGCGTATCGACCGAACGGATTGCTCGCGAGGTGGCGCGCCGCCGTACCTTTGGCATTATCTCCCACCCTGACGCGGGCAAGACGACGCTGACAGAAAAGCTGTTGTTATTCTCCGGCGCCATCCAGCTTGCCGGCACGGTCAAGGCCCGCAAGAGCGGCAGGCATGCCACGTCCGACTGGATGGAAATTGAAAAGCAGCGCGGCATCTCGGTGGCCAGCTCGGTCATGCAATTCGAATACCGCGATCACGTCGTGAATCTGCTCGATACGCCCGGTCACCAGGATTTTTCGGAAGACACCTACCGGGTGTTGACTGCGGTGGATTCGGCGTTGATGGTGATCGATGCGGCTAAAGGTGTCGAAGCGCAGACCATCAAGCTGTTGAATGTCTGCCGGATGCGCAATACCCCGATCATCACTTTCATGAATAAGATGGATCGTGAAACGCGCGATCCGCTGGAGCTGCTGGATGAATTGGAATCGGTGCTCGATATTCGATGCGCGCCGGTGACATGGCCGATCGGAATGGGAAAATCCTTTCGTGGCGTCTATCACCTGTTGCGTGACGAGATCATGCTGTTTACGGCAGGAAGCGAAAAAGCCGATCAGACCTTCGAGGTGATCAAGGGCATAGACAATCCGCGGCTGGCCGACATGTTTCCGCAAGAAATAGAGCAACTGAAGATGGAAGTGGAGCTGGTGCATGGGGCCTCGCATCCTTTCGATCTGGATGCCTTTCTGGCGGGAACCCAGACACCGGTGTTTTTTGGCTCGGCGATTAATAACTTCGGGGTGCGTGAAATTCTGAATGCGCTACTGGATTGGGCGCAACCGCCGCGCGAGCGCGATGCCACAGTGCGCTCCGTAGCGCCGACTGAAACGGCGTTTTCCGGTTTCGTGTTCAAGATTCAAGCCAATATGGATCCAGCCCATCGCGACCGGATCGCCTTCCTGCGGGTGTGTTCCGGCCGGTTTGAGCGCGGCATGAAGATCAAGCATTTGCGTCTCAACCGGGAAATCAAGGTGTCGAGCGTGGTGACCTTCATGGCGGCAAGCCGGGAGCAGGTGGAGGAGGCTTATGCCGGCGATATTATCGGCCTGCCGAATCACGGCAACATGCAAATTGGCGATAGCTTTTCTGAAGGAGAGGTGTTGCAATTTACCGGCATCCCTTATTTCGCCCCCGACTTTTTTCGTTCCGTGCGGATTCGCAATCCTCTGAAAATCAAGCAGTTGCACAAGGGCTTGCAACAACTCGGCGAAGAAGGCGCGGTGCAGGTGTTCAAGCCTGTCAATAGCGGCGATCTGGTGCTGGGGGCGGTCGGTGTATTGCAATTCGAAGTGGTCGCCAGCCGCCTGCTCAATGAGTACGGCGTCGATGCGGTATTTGAAGGAACCAGCATCAGTAGCGCGCGGTGGGTTTCGTGCGACGATAAACGCATGCTGGCGGATTTCGAAAAATCCTCAGCCGGACACAATGTCGCTTATGATGCCGCAGGCAATATGGCCTATCTGGCTACTTCCGGCGTAAATCTGAAACTGACGCAGGAACGCTGGCCCAAACTTACTTTTCATGCAACACGCGAGCATGCGGTGAAACTGGCGTAACTTATTCATATATTGTCGAAATATTATTGTCATATAAACGATACCCCCGATAAATACATAAATGAGAGGCCAATGCCGCCAAAAAATGGTGCGAGCAAAAAAAGTGCATAAAATTGACTAAGCGCATAAAGTGCACGGGAAAAATGCATTTTATAATTTTCGCACTAAAATAGCGCGTTTTTGCGCAATGCGAATTTTTACGAAAATCCATCGAATAGATGCCTTTTCATAATATTAATGTCATTGAAATGTTGCGCGTTATTTCGATGCGGAAAATGGCATGGAATCTGCTATCATTTCTTCTTCGGGTTTTTGTCGCATTTCAATTCGCACCTTGTTTCAAATAGTACATATACAGCCGGTTCACAACCGCATCGACAATTTGTTTTACTTTGCTTATTTTAGGAGATTCGCATGGCAATGACGGCCTTAGAGGTCTTGAAGATGGCGAAAGACAACGAAGTCAAGTTCGTTGATTTCCGCTTTGCCGATACACGCGGCAAGGAGCAGCACGTTAGCGTTCCCGTATCCTGTTTCGACATCGATAAATTTGAGTCCGGCCATGCATTCGACGGCTCTTCGATCGCCGGCTGGAAGGGAATCGAAGCATCGGACATGATACTGATGCCCGACCCCAGCACGGCTAATATCGATCCGTTCATGGAA
>JBIODP010000106.1:0-7690 GCA_044445195.1 Burkholderiales bacterium
CGACATCGGAGCGCAAGCGAATGGCTCCAATCGTTTGCAGAATATCCTGCGATACCGTTGTTTTGCCGGAACCGGATAAACCATGCATCAAAATCAATGCTGCGCTTGCCGGTTGCATCGGTTGTGCCCAGCGTTTGGCTAAATTCAGGTAGTCGCGCGCTATTTTTGCGAGTTTAGTTTTTTCTCCGTCCATGCATTGAGACATGCCCAGCAAGGTGATTTCGGCGCGGACCATGGCACGATAGACGACGTAAAACCGCAGCACGGAAAGCCCCTCATAATCCCCTGTTACTTCCAGATAGGAATTTATAAAACGATATCCGAAATCGACACGCTCACGTGCCAGCAAATCCATGAAGAGAAATGCCACATCGCTCATCACGTCAATCCAGCGCAAGTCTTCACTAAATTCGATGCAGTCGAAAAGCAATATCTCGCCGTTGGCAAGCGCCACATTACCCAAATGCAAATCGCCGTGACATTCGCGAACCAATCCATCGAATTTCCGCTTCGCGAAGATATTCGACCGCGCTGCAAATTCTTGTTCTGTCCATTTTTCAAGTTTGTCGAGATCGGCTAAGTCGGCAGGTTCTCCAAGCAGTTTCCGGGTCCCACTAAGCGCTTCTCGCGCCTGTTGCAGTATGAGCTTGGGGACACCATGCGGGGAATCTGGGGCGGCGCGCCCGCACGAGCGATGGAGCACTGCCAGCTTTATGGCCAGCGCATCGATATGCTCCTTGCGCAATTCGCCGCGGGCAAGCAGCCTGTCGGCAAGATTTTCTTGCGGGAATTCGATCATCTTTACCGCATATTCGATTGCTGGCCCCGCACCTTCGATGACGGGTGTCTCAGCACTGCCTTTGATGGCAAGCACCTCGAGATAGAGCTGCGGCGCGCAGCGCCGGTTCAATCTCAGTTCCTCCTGGCAGTAGAAGCGCCGCAACGCCAAAGTACTGAAATCGAGAAAATCGAACTTGACGGCTTTTTTGACTTTATAGGCGTAAGGTCCTGTCAGCAGCACAAATGAAATATGGGTCTCCAACACATTGACAAATTGGGCGCCATCATGCTCCCTCAGAGCCTCGCGCAAATTATCTATCAAGGCACGTTGAGTTGATGTTTCCGGCATATCATCCTGAGTAAATACCATTCCAACGCCGTTCGATGTTCAGACCACATACGGTTAACGCTGTCATGCGCCTCGCGCGTCACACTGACATGCTCGCATTACAACGAAATATTGCGCATGATTCCGTGCTGTTTTTCAAATTCTTCCTGGCAGTCGAGACAGTATTCTGCTGTAATATTTGCGCTCATCCTTTCTGATGATATGGATTCCCCGCACTCTTTGCAGATACCATACACGCCACGCTTGATGCGCGATAGCGCAGCGTCGATATCGCGCAATTCGGCAAGTTCATGATTGAGCTGCGCTATATCGGTATCGTTCAACAGATCGGCTTCCACCCAGTCGTCAACTTCATCCAGATGGTTGACCAGCGCCAGTTTGTCCGGGTCGTCCGAATGATGAAGATATTGTCGGATGCCGGTCAGGATGATTTTCCGACGCAGGTCCAGCTGCGTTTCAAGTTCTTTTATTTTCAAGGAGTCCAAGGGCGTCACTTCGCTCTCCCAAATATGATGGTTTACCAATACGCCAGGCAATGTCGGCGGTGCGAGTGGGTCAGATCAAGCGAATGATGTGCCGCAACCCATCGCCATCCGTCACGCTGATGCTGACCAGTGCCGTAGCAAGCTCATCCACGAATATTTCAGTCGGGTGCCGAATCAGGTGGTCCAGCGATTCAAGCGCAATCTCCAGAATGTCGCCCTTGATGTTGTAGACCACCCCTAACAACGGCAGGCTTTTTGCCGCAATCTGATTGCCAAGCTGCGCACCGGAAACCTCTATATCTGCATACTTCCCGTTAAAATTGCCCAGTTTCGATACGCCATCGAAAAATGGAGCCCAATCTTTCTTTTCAATTTTACGCGTGGTCATGATAATGCTCCTTCAGTGAACATACATGTATTGACGCGACCATGGCAGGCATGATGCATTCCGGCCTGCCTTGACGCATACTATTTGATATAAGGAAATCCAGTCCCTGCTGAAAGCGTAGGCGCAACCGGCCAGATAGACGCTCCAGATGCGATACCGCCTATCGCCTGCCAGGCGTTTTATCTCGTCGGCTTTCGCCTCGAAATTATCCGCCCAGATTGCGCAGGTCCTGGCGTAATGCCGTCGCAAATTTTCGATGTCCAACACTTCCAGCCCACCCTCCTGCATCGCCTTCAACGTCAAACCGATATGCGGCACTTCGCCATACGGGAATACATATCTTTCGATAAACTCGCCGCTGCCGTACGGCGAATTTCCGCTTTCTGCATCGGTCGAGGTAATTCCATGGTTCATCGCCATGCCGTCCTCGGCCAGCAATGAACGAATTTTCAAAAAATAGCCGGGCAGATCCAGAATGCCGACATGCTCGAACATGCCGACGCTGGTGATCCGATCGAAAGTACTGTTGACGTCCCGGTAATCCTGTAAGCGAATCTCGATTCTGTCGTTTAATCCGGCTTGTGCAACAAGCTCCTTCGCGAGCGAAGCCTGATTTTCGGAAAGCGTGATGCCGACGCATTTTGCGCCAAATTTTTTCGCCGCCCGCAATACCAGCGCCCCCCATCCGCAACCAATGTCAAGCAAGGTATCGCCGGGGCGCACTTGAATCTTGGTCAGTATGTGGTCAATCTTCTTTTCCTGGGCGATAGCCAGATCTTCATCGCCGTTTTCAAAGTACGCGCAGGAATACACCAGATTTTTATCGAGCCATAACCGGTAAAAGTCGTTGGAAACGTCGTAGTGATAGCGGATGGCTTCCCGATCTTTTTCTTTGCTGTGATGAAATTTTCGAACAATGCGTGAAAATTTTCCTTCCAGCTTCAAGGTTCCCGATGCGAGTGCGTTGGCGATTGAAATGATGGCGCCGGGCTTGCCCTGCACATCGATTTTTCCATCGACATAAGCCGTGCCAAGATTTGAGAGCGAGGGCGTAAACAGGCAAGCGAGCGCGGAGACGCGCGGCACACGAATAATGACTTGGGGCGCTTCAGGGCTGAAGTTAAGTTGCTGCCCATTCCACAGATCCACTCTAAGCGGCAAGGCCGCCCGTTTGCGGATGTCGTCTGCCCAATGTTCCAGTTTCTTTTCCCAAAACATCACATGCCCCCACCATACGCAACCCATACCGGAATTTTTGCGTTAAACCAACTTCATACGCAAGTTAACTTAATCCAGTCGATTTTGCATGCATTGACATATATCAATGATAAGCAAAATGGTTCGAATACGCAATTCAGGGGCTCACCCGGCGCAAACAACCGATGCGATAGCCAAACAGTGGTGCCTAATGGTTCCCGGGCTTGCCAGCGGCGGATTTCTTTTCTTTAATCAGGCGGGCAAGCCGCTGCAGCGCAAGCGGATAGCCTTGCGTTCCTAAACCGGCGATGACGCCGGATGCAACTGCAGAGATAAAGGAGTGATGCCTGAACGCCTCGCGCTGGTGGACGTTTGAAATATGCACTTCGATGATCGGAAATTCACAAGTCGAGAGAGCGTCGCGAATCGCCACTGAGGTATGCGTCAATGCTGCCGGATTGATGACCATGCCGGCGGCTGTCTCGCGCGCCTCGTGGATCCAGTCGATAATCTGAAATTCAGCATTGCTTTGATGAAATTTGATCTCCAGCCCCAATTCGGCGCCCACTTGCCGGCATTCCGTCTCTACGTCGGCCAAGGTTTCATCGCCATAAATCGCCGGCTCCCGCTTACCGAGCAGATTCATGTTAGGGCCATTCAATATATAAACTACATTGCTCATGGTGCTGCTCCTATGGTTGGCTGACGACCTCATCGGCATTATACCAATGAGCGTAACTAGTCAGCCGCTGGCGCACGTGCGGAGTGTGTTTTGGGGGAAGAGAAAGTGCGAGCGATCCAATGAAGTCCGAGCGGAATGCGCATGACGACAATCCGGGTAGGTAGGGCTGCAAAGCCCAACGATAGCGCTGGCAAAAAACCGTTGGGCTTTGCAGCCCTACCAGCGAGCGCCCTCCCCAAAACGCACTCCCTCTGCTGCCTGCATCTGAATAATTACCAATGAGAAACGATTTATTTGTCCCGGCACATGCGATTGGTGACATCCATACCGATCCCGCGATAGCCGATAAACCGGCTGGATAAGTCAAACATCGGTTCCCCGCTTACTTGCAGATATTGTATCGTGCCATCGGCATTGTTTCGGCTGTAGACAAAATCGAGGAATGGCCGCCGGGCCTCGATGTTGGCGTCCAATTCCGCGCGTTCAGCCGCATTCCAGGTCCCAGTCAACACTGTGTCGGTCGCACCCAGCATATCGTCGGCTTCGATCCCCAGCATTTCAAAAACCGGGCCATATACCTTGGTAAATTTACCTTGCGGGTCCTGCTCCCAATACCAGTCCGACGACAGTTCCGTAAAACTCCTGAAGCGCGCTTCGCTCTCGCGCAATTCAGCGGTGCGTTTCAACACCGTCTCTTCCAGTATCTTGTTGAAGTTACCCAGCTTTTGATATAAAAGCCGAACTTCCAGCATGTTATGAATGCGGGTCTGCACTTCAGTCAAATCGAATGGCTTGCTGACGAAATCTTTGGCGCCCGCTTGCAGCGCACGTAACTTGTGAGCCGGTTGCGCCGTGATGACCAATACCGGCATATAGCTGTCGATCTCGATTTCCTTTAAACGTTCCATGACCTGGAAACCATCCAATACCGGCATTTGCAAATCGAGCAAAATCAAGTCGTAGCTATTTTCCATATGCAGACGGCAAACCATCTGCGGATCCATCGTCGTCGTGACGTGTTGGTAACCTGCACTGCGCAGCATTTGCTCCAATAATATGACATTGGATTCCTGATCGTCGACGATCAGGATGCTGGCGTTCAGAATCTCGGATGCTTCAAGCATTGCATTCTTCCAAAAAGTTGCCTATTGATAATTACCTTACCTTACCTTACCGGACCTGATCCGCTCGCCAAGCCGTTTTCCGCCGCCTGATGCATGGCCACATCAAGCGCATCCATAAACTCGTTGACTTTGATCGGCTTGGTCAAATAGCGGAAGAACCCGGCCTCGATTCCCCTCTCGATATCACGCGGAACAGCGTTGGCCGATAATGCCATGATCGGGATGTGGGAGGTGGCCGGATCTTCGCGCAAAATTTTCAAGGCGCCAAAACCACTGATGCCGGGCAAATTAATATCCATCAAAATCACGTCCGGTTGGCAAGCGCGTGCCAATTGAATCCCTAGATGACCATCGATAGCCGTCAATAATTTCAAGTCGTTCCGCCGCACAATCAATTGCTCGACCAGAGCCAAATTTGCCGGATTATCCTCGACATACAGCAAGGTCCGTTGCTGCGACAACTGCTGCGTTGCCACGTGGGTCTGTTGCTCCGCACTAATCGTGGCGCTGCCGCCAAACACCAGTTCCGGCGGTTTCGATGCGTTCAATTCGACCCAGAACACGCTGCCGACGCCGGCTTTGCTTTCGACGCCGATGGCGCCGCCCATCAACTCGATCAGTTGCTTGGTGACGACCAAGCCGATACCGGTGCCCTCTTCGGCTCCAGTCTCTTGCCCAAGCCGGTTAAATGGCTGGAATAATTGTTCCAACTGTTCCGTCGCCAAGCCGGCTCCGGTATCCCTGATGCTGATGCGCACGCGATTTTCACCGCTCATCGCGCATTGGACGATGACCGCGCCGCCGGCCCGATTGTATTTGATCGCATTCGACAGCAGGTTGATGATCACTTGCTTAACCCTGGTCCGATCGGCATGGACATAGAAAAGCGCATCAAGTTTGGGGAACGTCATCTTGATCCCGCGCTTGAGGGCCTGCGGTTCGATCATTGCCTGACAATCTTGCAGCACCTCGCCGAGCGACATCGATTCTTGCGACATCGTCACTTTGCCGGATTCGATCATCGCAAGATCGAGTATTTCATTAATCAGGCGCAACAAATACCAACCGGCTTGCAAAATCTGGTCGATAGAGAGCTTCTGCGCCGGTGAAGGCGGCGGCATATCCGATGCCATCAACTGCGCGAATCCGAGTACTGCATTGAGCGGCGTGCGTAATTCATGACTCATGCTGGACAAGAAATCCGATTTCGCCAGGTTGGCCTTTTCCGCTGCCGCCTTTGCACTCTCCAATTCGACGTTATTTACTTGCAGCGTATGTTCGAATTGCTTGCGGTCGGTGACGTCGCGGGCTGCGGCGAACACGCCTTGCAATTTACGGTCGCGGTCATAGAAGGTGGTGGCATTGTATGAGACGACCGTTTCCTTGCCATCCCTGGCGTGGGCGGTCAACTCGTAGTTGGTCACTTTGCCTTCGCGCAGCACACGCATGATGGCCGCCTCGGCCCGTTCCGGATCGGTAAAATAGCTTTTAAACGGCGCCCCGATCAATTCATCGCGGGTGCAACCGGTCAGCGATTCCATTTGCTGGTTGACGTCGCTGATGATGCCGCGCGGATCGGTCGTCATAATGGCGTCGATATTCGATTCGATCAGCGAGCGCGTATAGAACTGCTGATCGCGCAAACGCTGGTCGAGCAAAGCCTGTTCCGCTTCGACTTGTTTGCGCGCAGTATTATCGGTGCCGATCAATAAATAACCGATGATATTTTCTTGCACGTCGCGCAGTGCCGTAACCGAGACGATGGCCGGGAAGCGGCTGCCGTCTTTGCGGATATAGGTCAGTTCATAGATATCTTCGATGCCGCGCGATGCTTTGAACACGAGCGCTTCAAAGCCTGGCGTGATAGGGGTATCCAGTTCCAGGCTCAAAGCCGCAGCCCGCGCGATCACTTCTTGTGGGTCCGAAATACCGGCTGGCGTAATCTTGTTAACCACGTCCAGCGCCTTATAGCCGAGCATGCGCTCGGCACCGACATTGAAAATCTGAATCACGCCTTGAGCGTCGGTAGCAATGCTGGAGAAATTTGCGCTGTTGAAAATAGCATCTTGCAATGCGCCTGCTTGCAGCAACGGCTGCGCTTCCTCCGGCAATATATGTTCGTGATCGACTGTAAGATTGATGCGTTCATGCTCCAATATTTCAGCATGCATGGCATGCTCGGTTGCCAGAAGGCGCAACATATCCCGCCGTATACGTCCATACATCAGCGCCAGAAAAGCAAGCAACAAGACGATGGTGGCTCCGATCGCGGCGGCAACACTTTGCCCTACCTGATTCCACGCGATGCCACCGACCACAAGCAGAACCGTCAGCGTCATCCAGAAGCCGATCGTCATCAGTTTTTCAACCGATACTTTTTCTATTTTATACATAATTTCCGATACTATTATTAACACCCCTCTTTGGCAGGCCAACCGGCTTGCCTTGGCGCTGGCACACATCCGACAACAAGCGAATGAATTCTTTCTTAACTACCTCATAACATTCACAGGCGCCGCTTTCCAGGCCGGCCCGGTCCAATACCGTGATGTGGCCGCGTCGATAGCGGATAAATCCGGCGTTTTGCAATTTCCCGGCTGCCTCGGTCACGCCTTCGCGCCGCACCCCCAGCATATTGGCGATCAATTCCTGGGTCATGGTCAATTCATTCGACGGCAAGCGGTC
>JBIODP010000107.1:0-7676 GCA_044445195.1 Burkholderiales bacterium
CATCCTGTGGAGCGCGCAGGCAATCGACCCGGACTGCCTGCCGGTTTATTTTTCGCTCTATAAATTTTATTTCTACAAAGGCCAACTGGAGATGGCCGAACAAGTCGTGCGCAAAGCCTTGACGGTTGCCGCACGCCACGCCTGTTTCGATCCCGATTGGCGCAATGCCCACGCCGCCAGCGCCGACTGGAGCAACAGTTCCAGCCCTCAGCATTTCTATTTATTCACCCTGAAGGCGCTCGCCTTCATTTGCCTGCGCCGCGGGCGGCCGGAGGAAAGCCGCGATATTCTCGACAAGCTAACTGAAATCGACCCGCAAGACAGTATAGGCGCTACTGTGATCCGTGACTTGATGCGGGGCACGGTGGGCTGACGGTAGTACGCACAGTGCTGTAAAACCCACCCCATCCGGCTCAATACCGTGCTCAGGATCGCTCAGTGTACTGCTGTCATTCTTCATCTGAATCACTCCTTTTCGGCCACTGCTGCGAAGTGTGTTTTACGCGTAGTATTTCGACTTTTGAAGTCAGCACCCGATAAATCACCAAGTAGTTTTCGTGTGCGACCAGCTCACGCGTGCCTCGCTTGAAGCCGGTGCGACCCATGTTCAGGTGCTCCGCCAAGGGCATTACCTTACTTTCAATGAAGGAAACCATTTTGTCCGCATTGGTCTGACTGTCTTGTGCGATGTGTTGGCCGATTTTTATCGTGTCCTTGATTGCCTGCTTTTTCCAGTGGATGACGTGCATGGCTGGCACTTACGCCGCCTTGATCGCGGCGCGAATTTGGCGCATGGCTTCCTCATGTGGAATCGTCGGGCTGGTATCGTCGATTGCTTCTTGTATCTCGGCATTCAACCACTTCCGATAGGCGACTGCTTCGTTTGCGTCTTTCATGGCGGCGGCGCGATCGGGGCGCTTGCGCGTGGTGCCGATCGACGAGTCAAAGTTTACGGCGTCCACTTCGAAGCGAGGGATTCCCACGTCCTTCAAATAGTTCACCAGCGTTTCGAGCCTGCGGAAGATGCGCACCTGATGACTGCGCTGCGCGGCCAAGGCGCGCTCGGTCTTGCCGTACTTGACAAGAATGCCCCAGCCACCTGCTTGCCCGACAACATGAGCGCTATGCACAACGCCAGCCTCGGCAAGTTTAGTCAGTGTCATATGGTCAATGGTTTCAGTATTCATGTGTGGCTCCATATTTTTGCGATGTTTATAATCGTAATAATACGCGCAAATAACATTAAATTGCAAGTTTAATATTGATTGTACGCATGCGGCAGGTCGGCCACGCCTAAAGTTATTGTCTAATCCCACATGCATCGTAGCCGTTCGCCCCCACTGCATTTACTATTGGTAATGCTTTTTATCATTCGTAAAACAGACAAAGCCAAAGTTTCATACACTCGTTCTGACTGACTCATTCCAACGGCGAATTTAGCTACGGGCTACGCCCTTTGCGAAAACTATTATTTCTTTTTTACTTTAAGTACTATAGATGCTATAGTATTATATGTAATATAGTAGATAAGAACACCCCCCCCCATTTTATTGAGGAAAATCATGCCCACAATTGAAATTGACTTCGATGTTTTCAAGCAACTCACTCTTCGACGAACAAACGAGGATGTTAGCAACAACGACGTTATCCGCGAGCTTCTGGGCATTGGTCCTGGGAAATCAGTCCTGAAGGATAGATCAGGGCCATCGCTAAAAAATCGTGTAGCACTTCCGCAAGATTGGGTCGCAAAAGGAGTTAGCTTCCCGGACGGGACCGATTTTAAAGCCAACTACAAAGGGAAAATTCATACTGCCCGTGTTAACGACGGGGCAATTTACGTCAACGGTAAGCCATACCATTCCCCATCTGCTGCAGCTATGGCGATCACTGGTAGTCCTATCAATGGCTGGAGCTTTTGGGAATGCAGATTTCCAGGAAAGGTGCATTGGGAACCTATCGAATCCCTGCGCGTTAAACATGAAAAGGAGCAGGAAAAACTCAGAAATAAAATTTAAAATTTACCTCAACCTCTAGTTGCGCCAGGAGAGCACAACTAAACGATTAGGTTCAGATCAGAGCAGACAAAAAGCCTGGAAAACCGGGCTTTTTGCATAAGACCTGTTATTGCTAATCGACCGCCAGCATGACGTCGGAAGATTTAATGACGGCAGACAATTTCATCCCGACCTTGATTCCCAGACGGGCGACCGACGCCTTGGTAACGATAGACACCAGTTCGGCGCCGCCCGGCAGTTCGACGATCACTTCCGAATTGACTGAGCCGTCTTCGATGTGCTTGACGGTTCCGGCCAGGACGTTGCGGGCGCTTATTTTCATGTTGCGTTCCTTTAAAGGGTAATTTTATAAATGGCAGTCCGGCATTAAAGCCCGGAAGCAAGTTCCCGCGTGAGATCGGCGGCTGGATGCCCGTTGCATCCACTGGTATTTTGCCCTGACCATAACGGCGAAAAATCTCCGCTCCCTTGACTTTCAGCTTTAGCACGCAACGGCGCGATGGCGGATGTGGCCAAGGGAAAGGCGGGTACCTCGCTGTTTATGGCACCAAGCTCCTTGATGATGCGATTCACGATGGCGCGTGCAGGACGCCCGGTAAACAGGTTGGTGAGCGCCGTGTTATTCGATGCATCGCTTTTCAGCGCTGCGCGATGGGCCGGGCTTGTGGTAGCTTCCGGGCATAGCAAATAGGCCGTGCCGACCTGGACGCCGGCGGCGCCGAGCGCCATGGCCGCGGCAACGCCTTTGGCGTCGGCGATGCCGCCGGCAGCAATGACCGGGAGATTTACCGTCCGCACAATCTGCGGCAATAGTGCAAAAGTGCCGATTTGGGTACTCAGATCGTCCGACAGGAAAATACCGCGATGCCCGCCAGCTTCGAGCCCTTGCGCAATGATGGCATCGACTCCGTGCGCTTCAAGCCAGCGCGCCTCTTCGATGGAAGTTGCCGATGAAAGAATTTTTGCACCCCAGCTTCGCACGCGCGCCAGCAATTCAGCAGATGGCAAGCCAAAGTGGAAACTCACCACGGCTGGCTTGAATTCGCTCAATACGTCGACGGCTTCCGAACTGAACGGCGCGCGTCCCGGCCCGGCAGGGATGGCGTCGGCATCGATGCCGAACTCTTCGTAATACGGCGAAAGTCTGGCGCGCCAAGCCGCTTCCCGTTCAGCATCGGGCGGCGGCGGTACATGGCAAAAGAAGTTAACGTTGAATGGCCGGTCAGTCTGGGCTCTGATCGCCGATAATTCCTTGCGCAATGCGTCGAAACCAAGCATGGCGCAAGGGAGCGAGCCCAGTCCGCCTGCGTTGGACACAGCCACTGTCATCGCATTGCCTTGCACACCTGCCATAGGCGCCTGAATGATCGGCAGTGTTGTGCCGAGGAGTTGCGTCAAGGTCATCGGGGTTCTCCACATGTTCTGCTAGTGTCTGCACCAGCAGTCTGCCCAATTTTACCCTGTGTTTATCGGCTGCGCGGCAATCGTTACCTTGACTTCTGCCGGTGCCGCAAAATAAGGCGCCGATGTCACTAGTATGTCGACGCCCGTTGCCGCATAGGCTGCGGCGTTCGAGGCATTGATACCGCCGGCGGCGGCAACCAGCGGCGGTTGCGGCAAGCAGCGCGCCTCGCCCACGAAAGCCACCGTCTGTTCCAGCGAAAATTTTTCCAGTTGGATAATGTCGGCGCCGGCGCGTGCGGCTGCCAACCCTTCCTCGATCCCGGTCACTTCTACCACCAGTTTCTTTTCCGGATGCCGCCATTTTACGCGTGACAGGTGCAGCGCCAGTTCGCCTTGCAGAAATACCCGATGCTCGGCAAATACCAGCAGCGTCTCCGACAGGCCGAGTCGGTGCGCAGAAGCGCCGCCGGCAGTAATCGCCATGACCGCAACGGCACGGGTGCCGGGAAAATTTTTGCGCGAACAGACCACCGCCGGACCTGACCTTGCTAGATTTACGGCTGAATTCCCGGCCAAATCTGCCGCAGCAACGATCCGCGCAGCGGCGCCGGCAATGCCGGATGCATATTCGATAAGCGTTTGCGCGCTCTTCCAGACCAAGTGCAGAGCGGCGGCACTGCCCTCGCCTTCCAGCAGCAATACGCCAGCCTCGGCCTGCGAACCGCGTTTCATGGCTATTCTGCAACGGCAACCGGCGCGCGCCAGCATGCGCGCAGCTTCCTCGACGCCGCACACTGTCATTGCCGAGCGTGCTGCAAAAGAAATGGTTCCCGGCAGATCGCCTATGGCCAATGCGGTAGTGGTCAGGTCGCCGTAACGCACATCTTCAGCGAGAATGCGATCCAGTTCGCCGTCGTCAAGCATGCTGTTGGAAATACTTTACTCCAGTTTCAGTGCGATACAAATGATGTGCCCGCGTCTTCCGGGCCGAAGCATTGCAGGTAATCGGAACAACTGCCGCAACTCGGCGACTTGCATACCAGCAGCCCTTCGCGCTCGCATAATTGGCGGTAAAAGAATTTTTTCCACTTCATGTCGCCGTTATTGCGCTCGGCCAGACTGGTAAAGTGATGCCTGATCAACCAGGACAGCGCGGAACGGTTAGGCAAGCCCATGTCTTGCCAGAGGTGGTTGGCGCCCATGCAGGCAGTGGCGATGGCGTGCGCTAGCCAAGTGCTCTCCTGGTCGGCATGCGTCCGGTTTTCCAGCAGCAGCGCCAGCAAATCCTCGAATTCGTCTATCGGCGGCGGCGGATTGGCGCCGACATACGCTTTCAGCGGGCATTGCAGATTGGGAAAATAGCGCTCGCGGATCGCCGCCAGCGCCGCGTCGTCGAGCGCTGCAATCGGGACGTCATAGGGTGAAGGCCGCTGCGGCGCCAGCGCAATCAGTCCGGCAAAGGCCAGCGTCACCATATTATCGGGATGCCGCGCCGCCTCGATCAATTCCGCATACCCTGCTTCGTTTTGAACCATGGCAGTTCCTTCCTGGGTCGTTACACTTCCGCAGCAACGTGCGTATAGCACTTTTTCGGGCAAATTTTCGAGCACGCCTCGCAGCCGACGCAATTTTCCTGGTGGGCGATGGTCATTACCTTTTTCTCGTACTCTTCATCCTCGTCATCGTCCGGATCGATCAGGATCCGTTCGCCATCCTCATTGAGGCCGACCAGCTCCAGCACTTCGCGGCCGCACACCTTGAAACAACGCCCGCAGCCTATGCATTTATCTTCATTGATGGCACCGACGAATTTCGGCGTCCATAGTTCGCCGCCCGGCAATTTGACTGTAAAGGTAGTCATTCTAATCCCCCTCTATCTAATTCAACCGCCGATGGCGGCAAGCGCCTTGCGCGCTTCCGTCAGCGCCGCATGCGCTTCATATGTTTTCTTGGCGATTTCCGGAATTTTTTCCCATCCGGTCGGCAAATCTTCCGATAAGTCGTGCAAGTCCATCTTCAGCGCGGTAGCCTGTTGATTAAGTTTTTTCACTTGCGCCTTGAGCGCATCCACATCCTGCATGGTATTCTCCTAACCGTAATTCACCACTTCCGGAAATTGACGTATCATTTCCACGCCGGAGGCAACCAGTTTCTCGCCTTCAGCCGCCAGTTTCTCCATGCTCTCGAAGCCGAAGCGATGCACGTCGCGCAAGTGCTTGTTGATTACCACAAGCCTGCCTGCCATCAACACCATGCGTCCGAACCCTTCGTGCGACATCTTCATCATCGGCGTGGCAATGCTGCCTGTCTGGCGTTCGATCGCCAGGCCCACAGCGTTGTAAAACAGTTCCAACCGCCACAGCGTTTCCGGGTCCGGATCGCCGATAATCGGCATCTCGCGGCGCTGTTCGCGCGTGATGACATAGGGCGCCAGCAACGTCTCGTCGCTCTTGCCGCTCCATGAGCCATGCGTATCCTGGGCACGCCATTGCTTGATCAGTTCCTTGACGAATGCGGTGTCAATCGGCGAGGTTTGGAGCGTCGTTGCCGCTTCCAGTGTTGCGGTATCAGTCATGGCTTATCTCTTCTTCAAAGTTTAATTCGCGTTCCTGCCCTTTTTGCATCGCCTTGCGCAGCCACGGCGGCGGTGTGCCGTTGACTACTTCCTGCAACTTGTCGAGGATATCTAAAATCGGCTCGGCCTGCGTGACCTTGACCGGATGAATCTTGTTGGCGACCACTCGCGCTGCACCAGAGCCGCCGATAGCTGCCACGTACAGAATCGCGCAATCCACGATAGCGTCTATTTTCGGCGCCAGTTTGTCTTCGTTGCCGTCCTCCTGCAAGTCGCCTTCAAAGTCGAAGGTCTCGATGAAGTGATAGCCTGCCGGCGTAATGTCATACACGGCGATATGCTTGGCCCAGCCGAAGTGGGCATCGACCCGTTGCAGGTCTTGCGTTGCAAATGCTATTTTCATGCTGTAACTCCTTGAAAAAAAGTTGAGGGCTGCGGCGCCAGCGCATCGATCGTTGCCTGCGGCAGACGCCATGTCTCAGGATTGACGCTGTGATCATCGGCCAGGAACAGGTTGCCGACCTCGAAAATCAAGTCGCGCGTGCCGCGGTAGCCGACCGATAGCCGATGCCCGGCGCCAAGGCGGTCGAACAGCGGCAAACCGGCGCGATGAAAAGGAATGTGCAGGCGCTCGGCTGCTTGCCGGCCGTGCGAATTGGTAATCATCAAGTCGCAGCCGGCGGCGCCATGCTCCAGGTCTTCCAGGTCGCCGATCAGCACCTGTTCTACCGCTAAATCGGCGAATGCCGGCGATGCCGTGGTAGTGATGGCGCAGCGGATCTCGCAACCCATTTCCATCAGCCACGCAGAAAGCGCCAGCAACAGGTCGGGCTCTGCACCGATCGCCACCTTTTTTCCGCCAAAGAAAAAGTGACCGTCCAGCATCGCATCCTGCAACTGGCTGCGCAGCCGCCGGTACTTGGGTGCAATCGGCGCCCCCGACAGTTGCGCAAGGTAAGCCAGGAAACGGTCGTTGACTTCCAGCCCGGTCAGACGTTCGAACAGTACGAAAGGCACGCCTGTAATGTCCTGCAAGGCCTGTGCGCCGGCGCGCATCTGTTCGCCGATCGCGATCGTGGCAACTGAAGCGCCCAGCTCCCGCATGTCGGCCAGCGTGGTGCCGCCCATGGTGGTCGGGCTGAATTCATCCGACATATGCCCATCGAGCGATCCGGACACGTCTGGCAGAAATGTGGGCTGCAGATTGAAAGCCACCATGATTTCGCGCAGCTCATCGATGTCACCAGGCGTCAGATGACATCCAGGCAGTACATTGATCTGACGCGCACTGCGCGCTGCGGCCGGCTTGACCAGCGCCTTATCAAGGCCGTGACCGCCTTGGCCCAGCCGTCCTGGAACGCCCCCACGTAGTCCGGCGTGGAGACGTACACCAGCGCCGTGTCGTTCACCTCGGGATGGCGCTGCCGTAGCAACGTCAAGTAGGCGTCGACGTCATCCCCCTTGGTCTCGGTCAGGCCGGTGGAACAGATGGCGATCACAGCCGGCTTGGCGCGCTGGCGGATATTGAGTACGGCTTTCTCGATATTGTCGTACCCACCCATGATCGTGGTTGCCTCGTTCATTGCAGTGGTCTGCAAGGGAATGGCCTCGCGGAAGTGCCGTACCAGCAATACCAGACCGAACGAGGTGCAGCCCTGCGAGCCGTGCATCACCGGCATGCA
>JBIODP010000108.1:0-7640 GCA_044445195.1 Burkholderiales bacterium
ACGCTGTACATTCGGATGTTTCGCGACCGAGGTGCGGTCAGTCAATACCCGGTTGGCGTTCAATTGCTCGCGGGACGCCTGTAACGCCGATTCGGCGCTTTGCAACGCATTGCCCGCATGTTCAACCTCTTCCCTGGAAACCGCCCCGGTGCCCGCCAGTGCTCGTCTGCGCTTCAAGTCGTCTGCGGCGCGTTCGACATCGCTGGCGCGCAATTTGACTTCGGCCGCCAGCGTATCGTTGTTGACAAACAAGGTGTGCACCTCGCGCACGGTCTGCGCCAGTTGCGCTTTAGCCTGGTCGAGCGCCACCCTGGCATCGCTGCGATCCAGTTCGATTAGCGGCTGGCCCATGTGCACCAGATCGGTGTCGTCGGCGTTAATGGCCAATACGGTCCCGCTCACCTGCGGCGTAACCTGCACCACGTTGCCGGCTACGTAAGCAT
Source organism: Burkholderiales bacterium (assembly GCA_044445195.1). Taxonomy (GTDB): domain Bacteria; phylum Pseudomonadota; class Gammaproteobacteria; order Burkholderiales; family Burkholderiaceae_D; genus PKWO01. The sequence continues at coordinate 444 of JBIODP010000108.1, forward strand.
CGTCGGTGCTTTCAAAATAGCGCCCATAGAGCAACCACCAGGCTGTGCAGCCGGCCAGAACAATCAGCAGGATGAGCGTGGCGGCAATCAGCAGACTGCGGCGCTTGCCGTTATTTTGCGTTGCGGGGGTTTGGGGCATCGGGCTGGAAGAATTCATGAGGCGGATTTCGCAAGAGGCGGATTGGAGGGGTTTGCCGGCGCAGAAGACGGTTCTGAACGCGTCGGCACAGGAGCAGCTACCGGTTCCAGACCTTGCGAAGCAGCGTCGAAGCCGCCTCCCAATGCCTTGATCAGCGCCACTTTCAGGTCGGTGCGGCGGGCTTGCGCATCGAGTTCGAGCTTACGTTGCATCAGCCAGGCCGATTCTGTCGTCAGCACCTGCAGCATGCTGACAGTCCCGACCTGCTCGCGTTGTTGCGCAAGCCTGAGTGTAGCGGCGGCCGCTTGCGTCGCGTTATGCTGATTTTCAACCTGGGTTTCGGCAGCCCGCAGCGATTGCACCTGGTCGGCGACATCGCGCAAGGCTTCGGTCAAGGTCTGGTTATAACTGGCGACTGCGCCGTCGTAAGCAGCTACTTGCCCCTTTAATTGCGCGCGCAGACGGCCGCCTTCAAAAACCGGCATAGTGATTGCCGGGCCGATACCGGCCACCCGGCTGCCCTGTCTCGTCAAATATTTCAGCGCGTCCACGCTCAGGCTGGAGGCGCCGACAAATGCGGCAAGGTTGACATTGGGGTAGAACTGCGCCTTGGCGCCCTCGATGCTGCCTTGGGCTGCCTCAACCCGCCAGCGCGCGGCAACGATATCGGGACGGCGGCCCAGCAGGGCCAGCGGCAATGCATTTGGCAACCCCGCTTGCAGCTTGACTGCGGCATCAAACGTCAAGCCGGCCCGTGCAATGCGCTGCCCCCGATCCGGGCCTTGCCCCATCAGCGCCGCCAGTTGATTGCGCGTCAACGCTACCGCCTCTTGCCACTGTGCCCGTTCCGAGCGCAATAGCGCCGTCTGCAACAGCGTTTGCTGCCGGTCGGTTTGCGTGTCCAGCCCTGCATCAAGCCGCAATTTCGTCAGCCGGTCGATTTTGTTCCTGACGGTCTGCTGCTGCTCGACCAGGGCCAATTGCTCGTATTGACGTTCCATCTGTATCCAGCAACGCACGATTGCCGTCGCCAGCATCAGGCGCGCCGAATATTGTTCCGCCTGGGCCGCTTTGTCTGCCGAGACAGCGGCGCGCAAATCGGCGGAATGCTTACCCCAAAAATCGAAATCGTAAGAGAAATTGAGTGCCAGCTCGTTGTCGAAATAAAATTTTCCGGCGAACGGAGGCGGGTATATGCTGAACTCGGAAAAACGTTGATCGGTCTCGTTGAAGCTCGCCCCGACTATAGGCAGCGAAGCTGCACGGGCGCCTTCAGCCATGGCGCGTGCCGAGTGTACTCTCGCCGCCGCAATGCGCAGGCCGGGATTTCCTGCCAGTGCTTCATCGACCAATGCCTGCAAGGGGGCGCCGCCTATGCTGCCGGCCCAATTCTGGTCGGGCCATTGCCCGCCTTGCGACGGCAAGCTTTCAGCGGTTGCGTAGTCGCCGGGCAAAGTGGCATGAGCGGTACTCTCAATGCCCTTGAAATTGGCGCAAGCCGCCAGCAGCAATGCCGACGCGCCGGCCGTCAGCAGCCGTTTCGACAGGGTCGAACCGGGCGTCGCCATGCGGTGAGAAATTGAATGCATCATTATTTCGGTGTCTGCCCCATTTAATATACTTTATTAGTTACTTGTAATTGTTCAGCTCGCCATACATGCGCGCTATCGGGCCGCTATCGAGGGCTCGAATTTCCTGCTGCGGCGCTGGCCGCGAGTTTATTCAGCACTTGCGCTACCGCCACCAGTCCAAACGTCGCCGTCACCGTCATGGCCGAACCGAATCCGGCGCAATTGAGGCCGGTAATGCCACTCTGGCCTGGCTGCTCGCTGTCGTCTACCGTACAGGTTTCTTCTGTTTCGGGAAAGCGCAGGGGTTCGGTTGAAAACACCGCGTCGATACCGAATTTATTTTTGATGCCGCGCGGAAAACCATGCTGCGCGCGCAAGCGTTTGCGCACCTTCGCCAACAGCGGCTCCTGCTCGGTGCGGCAAAGATCGCGGACTTCGATTTTAGTCGGATCGACCTGGCCGCCGGCGCCGCCGATGGTAATCAGTTTGACGGCATGTTCTCGGCAATACACGATCAATGCGGTTTTAGCGCGCACATTGTCAATCGCATCGATCACATAATCGTATTTGCCGACGCCGATCATTTGGTCGCAATTGTCGGCAGTCACAAAGTCCTCGACCGCGGTCACCTGGCAGGCCGGATTGATCTGTGCAATGCGCTGCGCCAGTGCGCTCACCTTGGCCTGGCCCAAGGTGTCGGTCATGGCATGAATTTGCCGGTTGATGTTCGATTCGGCCAGATTATCGAAATCGATCATCGTAATATGACCGATAGCGCTGCGCGCCAGCGCTTCGACCGCCCACGAACCGACGCCGCCCACGCCGACCACGCATACGTGGGAAGCCTTAAAACGCGCCAATGCCGCCTCTCCGTAAAGGCGGGCAATGCCGCCAAAACGGCGGTCGGAGTCTATTTGTTCGGTTTGATGAATTGCTGGTGTTGGCGCTGGTATCGTTTTTGTCATCGTCATTTCACAATTCTAACCGACGAATGTACCCATTCTGCATCCTTGCCGCAAAAGGGCGAATGCGAGAGGCACGGCCGTAAAAAGCGATGAAAGCGCCTTTATCCGGCATCCGGGTTAAGCCTGTCGGCAAAAGTCTGGCGGAATTTCGCCACTTTTGGCGCCACCACAAACGCGCAATATCCCTGTAGCGGGTGCTGCCGAAAATAATTCTGGTGATACTCTTCCGCTTTGTAATAGGCGCCTGCCGGGCTCAACTCAGTCACAATCGGCGCATCCCATACATTTGCCATCTCGGCCATGACATGATGGGCGATGTCCTGTTGCTGTGGGGAATGAAAATAAATGACAGATCGATATTGCGTGCCGATGTCGTTACCCTGCCGATTCAGCGTAGTCGGGTCGTGCATGGTAAAAAAGACTTCGAGTATCTCGCGGTAGCTCACAACAGCAGGATCGAAGCGCACACGGACTACTTCGGCATGCCCGGTCAAGCCGCCGCACACGTCTTCATAGGCAGGGTTGGGGACATGGCCGCCGGTATAGCCGGACTCCACTGCCTGCACACCCTTCATCTGCTGGTACACCGCTTCCAGGCACCAAAAACATCCGCCGCCAAGCGTTGCTGTTTCAATTGTCATGGTCTTCTCCACTGGTATGTGCCGTTCGTTATGGCTGACTTAAGCGCATACTAAACAAATGCATATCATAAAAATGCTGTTTGATTGAATTCTACCCCGGCCAAGCGCCTTACGCCGGAGAAACATGTTTTTTGGCATAATGACGCCAGTTCCGCATTATTGGATATCAGATGCCCACGCGCACCAGTCATCAGAAGCCGCTTCCCGAATTCGACAGCCGCCATTTCCGTCAGGCGCTGTCGCAGTTTGCCACAGGCGTTACCGTTATTACCACCCGTTTGGAAGATGGCAGTTTTCTCGGTTTGACCGCCAGTTCATTTAACTCGGTGTCGCTCACGCCGCCACTGGTACTCTGGAGCTTATCGAAAACATCCGGCAGCCTGCCGATATTTTCCGGCAACTCGCATTATGTGATCAACATACTGGCTGCCGATCAGGCAGAGTTGGCCGAACGTTTTGCACGGCGCACGGCCAATCGTTTCGAGGGCGTGGATTTTGAGCTGTCGCATACCGGCTTGCCTATCCTGAAAGGGGGGGCAGCCTGGTTTGAATGCCACAACCGCAGCCGTTACCCGGAAGGCGACCATGTCATTTTCGTCGGCGAAGTCGAGCGTTGCGACATGCACGCCAAGCAGGTGCTGGTATTCCATGGCGGGCGTTTCGTGGCAACGACAGACTAGAGAAGATTGTCCAGTACCCTTGCAGAATCGCAGGCGGCACGATGCAAGCGATCGTTTATGCCTTGCCAGCGATCGGTATCGGGAGGCATTTCAATCAGGATAATATCGGCGCATGCCAAATCCATTGCCCTGAGCGCCGCATATAAATCGCGCGCATACCCTTCCGGGTCGAACGGTAATAGGCGATGACAGATCGCCCCCGGCAACGATTCGGGCGATCGCTGTATCAGCGCCACGCGCCGGCCAACGGCAACTAATTTTTGCAATGTCAACGGCAATTGGCGCAGGTCGACCAAGGCCACCGGCGTGCGCGGCGCATAGTGCGAAGCGAGCGCGCCCGAGACGCGCGGCGACATGGCGTCCGGGGCTTGCGGCCAGACGCCGAGTACCTCGGCGATTTGGTCGGCCCCGATTTGCCCCGGACGCAACAAGGCAACGCGGTCGCGCGATAAATCGATAATCGTCGATTCGATCCCGACCTGGCTCGGCCCGCCGTCCAGCACGCATGCCACTTCCGGGCCGAATTCGTCGCGCACATGTTGCGCGGTGGTTGGGCTGACATGGCCGAACTTGTTGGCGGAGGGCGCTGCAACGCCGCCTCTGCCATTTTTAAATTCCCTGAGCAATGCCACGGCAACCGGGTGGGAAGGGCAGCGCAGGCCGATCGTATCCTGGCCGCCGGCTACGGCGCTGGGGATATGCTCGGCGCGTTTCAAGATCATGGTAAGGGGACCGGGCCAAAACGCTTCGATTAATTGACGTGCAAAGGGAGGAATCTCGATGGCCCAGTAACCGATGTCCGCTTCCGGCGCCAGATGCACAATCACCGGGTGGTTGGCGGGGCGGCCTTTGGCCGCGTAAATGGCAGCAACCGCTTGCGGGTTTTCCGCATCGGCGCCGAGTCCGTATACGGTCTCGGTCGGAAACGCCACCAAGCCGCCGGATTCGAGTATCGAGGCGGCTTGCCGGATAGCCGCAGGCGTTGCAGTCATAGTGAATTTATCTGCGGATTGCCGATGCCGGGGAGGCCGGATTATGTGGTGAGCAAACGCAACGCTTCGGCATATTTCTCCGCGGTTTGCCGTGCCACTTCATCCGGCAGATGGGGCGCCGGCGCTTTTTTGTTCCACGGCTGGGTCTCCAGCCAATCGCGGACAAACTGCTTATCGAACGATGGCGGCGACATGCCGACCCGATAACTGGCGGCCGGCCAGAAGCGCGACGAGTCAGGCGTCAGGATTTCATCGATCAGGTGCACGGTGCCGTGCGCATCCAGGCCGAATTCGAATTTTGTATCGGCAATAATAATGCCCTTGGCGGCCGCAAATTCGGCTGCTTGCGTGTACAGATTAATAGCGGCGTCGCGCACCTGGCGGGCCACATCGGCGCCGACGATTTTTTCCGCTTCCGCATAGGAAATGTTTTCATCGTGCTGCCCCATCGGCGCTTTGGTCGATGGCGTAAAAATAGTGTGCGGCAATTTCTGCGCTTCCTGCAATCCGGCCGGCAATTCGATCCCGCACACCTTGCCGGTCTTTTGATAATCCTTCCAGCCGGAACCGATCAGATAGCCGCGCACGATCGCCTCGATGGCAAGCGGCTTGAATTTCTTGACGACGATGGCCCGTCCTTCAACCTGGTCGCGTTCTTCCGGCGCACCCACCGTTAACGGATCGATGCCGGTTTCATGGTTAGGCATCAGGTGCCCGAATTTCTTGAACCAGAAATTCGACATGGCAGTCAATACCTTGCCCTTGTTGGGAATCGGGTCGTCCAGAATGACATCGAATGCAGAGAGGCGGTCAGTCTGTATCACCAGCAACTTGTCGTCGCCCACAGCATAGATATCCCGCACCTTTCCCTGATGTAAAAACGGCAGGGATTTAATATTGGTCTGTAATACGTTAGTCATGGCGCTGTGGTCGTGGTGGAGTGGTAATGGTGGAATAGTTCATCGAGGTGTGCAATCGCGTTGTTCGTCAGGCCAGTTCCGGCAATACCGCATTACGTACCTTGTCGGCCTGTGCTGCGCGAAACGCAATCAATTTCTGTTTCAAGGGCTCGTCATGCAGCGCCAGCATGGCAATAACCGACAAGCTTGCATTGGCAGCGCCGGCTTCGCCAATCGCCAGTGTCGCCACCGGAATGCCCTTGGGCATTTGCACCATCGCCAATAGCGAGTCGAGTCCTTTCAAGTACTTGGACGGAATCGGCACGCCGAAAGTCGGCAATATCGTCTTGGCGGCAACCACGCCGGCCAGGTGAGCCGCGGCACCGGCGCCGGCAATAAATGCCTGGCAGCCGCGGGTTTCCATATCGGCGATCCACGCTTCCAGTTCGGCCGGCGTCCGATGGGCCGATAATGCCCGCGCTTCATAGCTCACGCCAAAGTCTTTGCAAACCTGCGCGGCTTCCTTCATCACTTCCCAGTCGGAAGTGGAGCCCATCACAATACCGACCAATGTTTTTTTACTCATGCTGTATCCCTGCTCAATTCACGATTTGCGCCAATTCGCCCGTCTTGTACTTCTCTGCTATTTTTTCCAGCGACAAAGGCTTGATTTTGGCCGCCTGTCCCTCGCAACCGAAGGCAAGAAAACGCGCCTTGCATACTTGCCTGGCCGCTTCGCGCGCCGGTTTAAGATAGTCGCGCGGATCGAATTTAGAGGGGTTTTCAAAGAAATAGCGCCGTATTGCGCCCGTCATCGCCAGCCGGATATCGGTATCGATGTTGATTTTGCGCACGCCATGCCGGATGCCTTCCTGAATTTCTTCCACCGGCACGCCATAGGTTTCCTTCATGTCGCCGCCAAATTGGCGAATCTCGGCCAGCAACTCTTGCGGCACCGACGATGAGCCATGCATGACCAGGTGGGTATTCGGAATACGCGCATGAATTTCCTTGATGCGTTCGATGGCAAGAATGTCGCCGGTCGGCTTGCGCGAAAATTTGTAGGCCCCGTGCGAAGTGCCGATCGCAATCGCCAGCGCATCGCATTGCGTCGCTTTGACAAATTCCGCCGCTTGAGCGACATCGGTCAACAGTTGTTCACGCGTCATGTGGCCGTCGGCGCCGTGCCCGTCTTCTTTGTCGCCTTTCATCGTTTCCAGGGAACCCAGCACGCCCAGTTCCGCTTCGACGGTAACCCCGATCGCGTGGGAAAACTCGACCACCCTGCGCGACACGTCGACATTATATTC
>JBIODP010000109.1:0-7559 GCA_044445195.1 Burkholderiales bacterium
ATTTCGTACAACAAACGCAGCAGCCTGCGCCTCGGACTCCTGCGGCCAGATCGAACAGGTTACAAACAGCAGTTTGCCGCCGGGCCGCAGCATCTGCCACAGGTTATCCAGAATTTGCCGCGACAGGCCTGCCAATCGGGCCGCATCGCCTTTGCGTCTTAGCCAGCGGATGTCAGGGTGGCGGCGCACGATGCCGGAAGCGGTGCAAGGCACGTCGGCCAGGATACGGTCGAACAGTTGCCCGTCCCACCATGCGCGGTCGCCGGCGTCGCCCGCTTGCAGGGTGGCATTGAGTTGCAATCGCTGCAAGTTTTCAGCGATGCGCGGCAAACGCGTGGCGTCGCTGTCGATTGCCAGCAGCGTGATATTCGCGCATTCGAGAAGATGGCCGGTTTTGCCGCCCGGCGCAGCGCACGCATCCAGCACGCGCATGCCATCCAGCACGTCCAGCAGCGGCGCCGCCAACTGGGCTGCTGCGTCTTGCACCGACACCAAACCTTGTTCGAAACCGGGAATTTGACTGACCGGAACCGGTTGCGCCAGGCGCACCGCAAGCGGCCCGACCTGACTTGCCGCAATCGACTGCTCGGCCAGCATCTGCAAATAGGCCGCCGCCGTCGTCTTGCGGCCATTCACGCGTAGCGTCAGCGGTGGGGCCGCGTTACCGGCTTCCAGGATAGCCTGCCACGTGTTTGGGTAAGCCGATGCGATTGCATCGATCCACCATGCGGGGTAATTCCAGCGCGCGACCGGGTTGCGCAAAACCTGTTGCAGCAATGCATCGCGCTCGCGCAGGAAGCGCCTCAATACCGCGTTGACCATGCCTTTTGCATGCGCAATCGATGGCTCGGAGGCCGCAGCCGTGACGGCCTGATCGACCACCGTGAAGTCAGGGTACGGCGCCCCGCCTGCCTGTTCTTCCGGATTGGAGATCAAGGCCAGCGCACAACACAACAGGCCGTACAGCAATGCGGGTTCCGGGGTTTTCTGCGCCATCAGCGCCAGCAGCGCCTCGGCACGCCCAAGCTGGCGCATAGTGCGGTATGAGATGTCCTGGATTGCCCCACGCGCCTGCGGCGGCGCATGGCATCCGGCAAAAACATGGGATAGCGCCTGCGGCAATGCAGCGCCGGTGCGCACTGCGGCCACCGCCTGTGCGGCGCCCAGCAGGCAAAAGGCGAGTGAATCGGTTTTTAACGATACCTTGGACATGAATTCTTTGCGGCGGAAAAAGAGAAAGGGCATCCCGCATACAGCCGCGAGACTTGAAACCGGCCTGCTGCCTGAATAGTCGGCAAGTTGCTATAGCTTTTGCAACCAGCTCCGCACATCTTCAAAAACCCGGTGCGCATCGACTTCGTTGAACACCTCGTGATACATCTCCGGATAAAGGTGCATCGTTGCGGTTCCGGACGGCAGCCGGCCGAAGAAAACCTGGCTACCCTTCGCATCGACAAAATGATCGTCGCCCGCCACCACCATCAAGATCGGCAATTTCATAGCCTGCGCCCCGGCATGCGCGATCTCAATGGAGGTCAGCATACAGCGCATCAACCGGGCGCTGATTCTGGTATGCGCCAGCGCGTCTTTGTCGACCGCGCTGTTGACCCCCGGGTCATGCGAAAGATAGCGCCCATCCAGCCGGCTGGATAGCGTGTAACCCGGAGCGATGGCTTCGAATATCTTCAATAACAGCTTTTGAACCTGCGACATGGGTACCGCCAATGCCGGCGAAGATAAAATCAGCGCGCTCAGCGGCGACCGGTTTTCCGCCGCAAAACGCGCGGCCAACAGCCCGCCCATGCTATGCCCCAGCAGCATCGGAGGCGTCGCAAATTGCCGCGCAAAATCGTCGAACACCATTTTTGCATCGTGCAGCATGCTGTCGCTGTCCGGGACGTCGCCGCGCTTGCCGCCGGAACGGCCGTGGCCGCGGTGGTCGTAGGTCCTGACCGCCAGCCCGCAATCGTTAAAGAAGCGGGCGACATGCCCGTAACGCCCGCAATGCTCGCCCAGGCCGTGCATCAATAAAATGCCGCCGGCTGCCGTGTCGGCGCCCGAATCTGCAGCGGGCAGCCAGTCGGTAACAAAAATCGCCGTGCCGTCTGCGGCTGTCAGTGTGCGCTCGATGCCTGGCATGGTTACACTCCCCACATTACGTCGTTGCCGCTTTTTTGCGCGGCACGCAGCATCTCGAGCAGCGGGTAGGCCCGCGTGGCAAAGCTGACCTGCTGAGACCGTTCGCGGTCATCTTCGTCGTCCTGCCGATGCGCGGTGGCAGCGCTCTTGACCGTTTCGGCGTCTGGATGGAGTTTACTCTCGTTGACCGCAGCTTCAATCCTGGCAACTGCAGCAGCAACCTCTGCGGCCGTAATAACACCGCGCTTGACATCTTTCCCGATCGGTTCAAGGAGCAATTTGGCGTGATCTTCGTACATGATCACTTCGGCGGCGGCCTTCGATTTAAATGTTACCAGCATTGAGCCTCCTTAATTTGCACACTGGTAAACATAGCACGATTTTGCGCATAGCTCATCGTTACGACGGCAATCGCATCAAGTTTTCGCCCCCTCGCCCGCTTGCGCTGCTCATTACCCAAAAGTCCGTGGCGCCGGCTTGCACCCCTCTCCCGCTTGCGGGAGAGGGGACGGGGGAGAGGGTGCTTGCAAGAACGAAGGTTTTTCAATTGCTCAGATTGCTCAAACCTTCCACACTTGCCTTTGAAGAATTGAATCGTATCTGGTGTGCTCCCTCTCCCCCCGCCCCTCCCCCGCAAGCGGGAGAGGGGTGTGCCAGCGCATCGCGGCTGAGCCAAATGTTTTCCGGCAATGCCGTCGCCTATAAGCCAATCGGAAAGGTCTCCGGCGCTTCGCCGGATTCCCATCGGCTCGTGCGTTCCAGGGGTTCAACGGCGCGCGTCTCGTCGATATGCAGGATAGCGTCGAACTGTTGCGGCAGATCTGCGTAGAAATAATGGCTCCGCCGCTCGCTCTCGGGAAGATAAACAACGCCGATGGCGCGTTCCAGACGATGATCGGAAAGCCCTTGCGTGACCGCATTTTTTTCACGCAGGGGCAGCATGAAGCGACTGATGCCGGTGCGATGGAACAGCGCTTCATAACTGTCGTCCTGCGCAGGGCGAACCCGCTTCCTCTCGGCCGGCGCTTTCCAGTCGGAGGCTGCGGTAACCGTTCCCCGGTAGGTCGTCAAACCAACCAGATACGCCTCTGAGCCGTAACGTTCGCGCACCAATTGCCCAACATTCAATTCGCCCTCCCTGCCGGACTCCGTAGCGCGGGCATCGCCGATGTGGGAGTTATGTTCCCACACCACAATCTTGGCCGGTTTGCCGATCGCGCGCGACAGGTGCTGCGCCAACGCATCCAGCGTATCCGCCATATGCCGGTCGCGCAAATTCCAGGAAGAGACGCGGCCGGAAAACATGGTACGGTAGTATTGTTCGGCATTGACGACAAGGCGGGCATTCTGTTCGATATGAAACAGCAAATCGGCCGCATTCTGGCCTTCGCGTATCCCATAATCGGCGGACCGCGCAACCAGATCGCGCAGTTGCGCCACGACCGCGCTCTCGCAAGACGCCGACAAACCCAACCCGGTCTTATAGCCATAGATTTGACTGTCAACGTTAAAATGGTCGAAGCAGGCATAGCGCGTGCGCGCGTGCCTGGCCGCTTCAGGGTCGACCTTGTCCAGGTAGTGCAATATCTCGTCGATCGATGTAAACAGGCTATAGAGATCCAGTCCGTAAAAGCCTACCGACGTCGCGTTGGACGACAGGGAATCGTTATAGCTGCGCAGCCAGTCGAGAAATGAGACGACATCGGTATTGCGCCACATCCAGGTTGGAAAACGCTTGAATCCGGACAGCGCCTGCTCGCTGGTGACGTCGTCGCTTTGCGCGCGAACATAACGATTGACCCGGTACGCGTCGGGCCAGTCGGCCTCTACCGCGACGCCTGTAAAACCCTTTTCAACGATCAGGCGCTGGGTGATGCATGCGCGCTCGCGATAAAACTCGTGCGTGCCATGGCTGGCTTCGCCCAACAGAACAAAACGCGCATCGCCGATCAAGTCCAGTAAAACATCATAATCGTCTGCCGAGCCCGTCAGTATGTGCGCAGATGCGGCGATTGCCTCGCTTAATGTGGAATCAGGTGAACGAGGAACAGTAGGCATGATATTTTTTGCTCACAATACTATCCAATAATTACAATTATCATAGGCTTGGACGACACGCGGAGTTTGACAAACCGCAAACACCAGTCAAGTGATGGCGAGACAAATCAACGCGAGGAAATCAACTGGCAGCCTGCGAGCAGTATCTGCCAAAAAAGACTAAAATCACAGTTTGACCGGTGCGAGCAGGCGGAATGGAAACCAGCGTTAACGTTGTGGGAATAAAAAATAGCAAGGCCGGCAATACGTCATTCAAGGTATTGGGCGCCATCAGCGTGTCACACCTGTTGAATGACATGATTCAATCGCTGATTCTGTCGATTTATCCCCTGCTGAAGGGCGGGTTCAATCTTAGCTTCGGGCAAATCGGATTGATTACGCTGACCTATCAGATTACCGCTTCGCTATTGCAACCGATCATCGGACTCTATACCGATCATCGCCCGAAGCCTTATTCGCTGCCGGTTGGCATGGGCTTTACGCTGATAGGGTTATTGCTGCTATCGGTCGCCCCCAGCTATTATGTGATATTGCTGGCAGCCGCTCTGGTCGGAACCGGGTCGGCCATCTTTCATCCCGAATCATCCCGCGTGGCACGCATGGCGTCCGGCGGCCAGCATGGATTGGCTCAATCGCTATTCCAGGTCGGCGGCAATTTTGGCAGTTCGCTGGGGCCCTTGCTGGCTGCGGCAATCATCGTGCCGTACGGACGGCAGAGCATTGCCTGGTTTTCGTTCGCTGCCCTGTTGGCGATCGTCATTTTAATGCAGATCAGCAAGTGGTATGCCCACCATCGCACCGGCGCGCGCGGCAAAGCCACTCTGCGCGCTACTGCCACCGCGCTGCCGCGCAGAACAGTAATCTTCTCGATTATTATTCTGCTGATACTGATTTTTTCAAAATACTTTTACATGGCCAGCATCGGCAGTTATTTCACTTTTTACCTGATCGAAAAGTTCCATCTCTCCGTGCAAAACGCCCAGCTTTATCTGTTTGCCTTCCTGTTCGCGGTGGCGCTCGGCACCATCATCGGCGGCCCGGTTGGCGACCGCATCGGGCGTAAATACGTGATCTGGGCCTCTATCCTCGGCGTTGCGCCCTTTGCGCTGATATTACCTTATGCCAACCTGTTCTGGACCGGCGTGCTGATCGTGATAATCGGCATTATCCTTGCCTCCGCCTTCTCGGCCATCCTGGTTTTTGCACAGGAATTAATTCCCGGCAGGATAGGCATGGTGTCCGGCCTGTTCTTCGGCTTTGCATTCGGCATGGGCGGCCTGGGCGCTGCAGTGCTCGGCGATCTGGCTGACCGGACCAGCCTTGAATTCGTCTATCAAGTTTGCTCTTTCCTGCCGCTGCTGGGCATCATCGCCGCGCTGCTTCCCAATGTGGACCTGGCCCACCGGATGGCATTGACTCCCAGCCATGATACTTCTGCGAATCACGCCTGATAAGCTTTAAAGTAGTCTGAAGGAAAAGGAACAGGCTGAAGCGGCGGCATGGTCTGCTCCCGGAATTACCAAGGTGGAGAATAACATTGGTATCGGCAGTTGATTTTAGTGCCGGTATTGGGCTTTGTGCTTTGTGTTTCGCAGCAAACGCTGTCCGCAAAAATGTTGTATGTTAACATTTTTGTGAATTCTGTTCCTTGGCGAATAATAAACGGATAATAAGCTTGGCATCTGCTTTCAGTCAGCGGGGTTGAAATATTTGCTTTTTGAGGCTTGAGAAAGGCGCTCAGTGAATGCAATTGATATTTTTCCATGGATTGAAAATCTCAGCACCGGTTTGCCTGAAATTGACGAACAGCACAAAAAACTTGTTCAGATATTAAACCGGTTGGCTAGCGAAGTCGCCTATCGCCCCGAGATATGTTCATCGAATGTCATTCTCGATGAACTGGCTGCATATGCCATCTATCATTTTCAAACGGAAGAAGCAATTTGGCATCGGTATTTTGCCGGAGACGCCTTGGAGGAACGACACAAGAATTCGCATCATGGTTTTGTAAAAGCGGTAGCCAAACTAAAAGCCGAACAGGACATGAATGCGGATAACCTGTTCGATGGCCTGCTTTCCTTTCTTACCCGATGGCTGCTTTTCCATATCTTGTAAGATGACAGGCGCCTGGCTCTGGTGGCACAGGCCATTGAGTCCGGCATGTCGTTTGAGTCAGCCAAAACGCACGCCGACAAGCAACTGGCGGGAGAGGGAAAGGCGCTGGTCGATATCATCCTTTCCGTATACGACAAACTGGCAGTCAACACACTACGGTTGATGCAGGAGATTGTTGCGCGCCGGCAGTCGAACCATGCGCTCGTCGAATCCCGAACCCAACTTAAAGCAGTCATCGACAGTACTTCAGACATGATTTGGTCGGTTGACTCCGAGCGCTTTGGCCTGTTGATGTTCAATCGTGAGCTCAGCGATTATATTCTGAAGGAATTTGACGTTTCCCTTAGCATAGGCATGCAACCGGGAGAGGTTTTTCCCTCTGCTGAAGTCGCTCTGGAATGGAGGGAGCGCTATCGACAAGCCATTCGCGCAGGCAGCTATTCCGTTGAGTACAAGGTTTTTGGCAGCGGCCGGACATTTATGCTGAACTTCAATCTTATCGAACGGGACGGCGTCACTTATGGCGTGTCGGTCTTTGGAAAAGATATCACCGACAGCAAAAGGGCGCAAGACGAGATAAATAATCTGGCTTTCTACGACCCGCTGACGCGGTTGCCTAACCGTCGGCTATTACTCGACCGGTTGAAACAGGCGATGGCATCCGGCATTCGGAACAAGTTGTATGGAGCGCTGTTATTTATCGATCTGGATGACTTCAAAACCTTAAACGACACCCGCGGCCACGTCATCGGCGACTTGTTGCTGCAACAGGTCGCTCAACGCCTCGGCGCCTGTGTGCGCGAGGACGATACCGTGGCCCGTCTGGGCGGCGATGAATTCGTGGTGGTGCTGGGAGACCTGGATGGGAACATCCACGAATGCGCCACCAAGGCCAAGACAGTGGCTGAAAAGATTCTCGCCACGCTCAGCCGGATCTATCAACTCGATAGTCGCATGCACTACAATACAGCCAGCATAGGCATCACCTTGTTTGCCGAGCAGCAAGCGTCAATCGATGAGCTGTTGAAATGGGCCGACTTGGCCATGTACCAGGCCAAGGCCACCGGCCGCAATACCTTGCGCTTCTTCGACCCGGAAATGCAGGCCGTGGTCACGGCCCGTGCCGCACTGGAAGCCGAATTGCGCGAGGCTGTTTTGAAAAATCAGTTTCTTCTCTATTACCAGCCACAGGTGGCGGGGGAGAAATATCTGACAGGCGCAGAAGTGTTGATACGGTGGCAGCATCC
>JBIODP010000110.1:0-7509 GCA_044445195.1 Burkholderiales bacterium
GCTGCTTAAGGCTGTGGGTTTGAAAGAAAGCAATCACGCCCCGGCACCGCTTAATGCGTGGCCGCGCGAATCTTTGGGCTGGGTCTGATTCGGCAGGATTGAAAAAGGCCCAGGCAATCAAAGACCGTTGGGCGGCGGGCATGCAGGCAATGTCCAAAGTTAAAACGTCGTTTCATTGCCGGTAAGGCAATTAAGCGGCACCCAACGCAGATGGTGAACCCGAACAAGTTTTGGTGTCTCAACGCTGGTCTGCCAGCACTGAACTCCTGACTTCGGACGCCGTGTTCGAACCGATGCAAGGTAAGTAACCACTCATGGTTATGTAATGACTGAGCATCATTTTTGGAGGTTGACCGTGAGTCTCAATCTGAATGACAAAAAGGCCGTAGTCGCCGAAATCTCTGCCAAAGTAGCCAAAGCGCAGACTATCGTCGTGGCCGAATACCGTGGCATCCAGGTTGGTAACTTGACGCAACTGCGCGCTAAAGCGCGTGCTCAGGGGGTGTACTTGCGCGTATTGAAAAATACGCTTGCTCGTCGCGCCGTCGAAGGCACCGCGTTTGCTAGCCTCGCCTCCGAAATGACCGGCCCGTTGATCTATTCGATCTCTGAGGACGCCGTTGCAGCAGCAAAAGTCATGAGCGATTTTGCTAAAACCAACGACAAACTGGTTATCAAGGCAGGTAACTACGCAGGCAAGTCGCTTGATAAAGCGGCTGTCTCTGCGTTGGCCAGCATCCCGAGCCGTGAGGTTCTGCTAGCCCAATTGTTGGGCATTATGCAGGCTCCGGTTTCAGGCTTTGCCCGTGCATTGGCTGCGCTTGCAGCAAAAAAAGAAGCCGAATCCGCCGCAACAGCGTAAACCTGCTCTGTTTTCGCAGGCTTGCGCAGTATGGTCAAGGCACTTTTTTGCGTCAGTACCGATTAGATGTAATTACCGAATCAATTTAGGAGTTTCAAATGGCAATTAGCAAAGACGACATTCTGGAAGCCGTAGGCGCCATGTCCGTAATGGACTTGAACGATATGGTCAAGGCATTCGAAGAAAAGTTTGGCGTGTCGGCAGCAGCAATGGCTGTCGCTGGCCCTGCCGGCGGCGCAGCCGCAGCAGTAGCTGAAGAACAAACTGAGTTCACTGTGACCTTGGTTGACTTCGGCGCCAACAAAGTGGGCGTGATTAAGGCAGTACGCGAAATCACCGGTTTGGGCTTGAAAGAGGCAAAAGATCTGGTTGACGGAGCACCGAAGCCGGTTAAGGAAGCGGTTTCCAAAGCAGATGCCGAAGCAGCAAAGAAAAAGCTGGAAGAAGCCGGCGCAAAAGCAGAGATCAAGTAATTTCTGTTTGCCAAGGCGGCTTTTCGGCGCCGGAGTCAAAGTGCCGAACCTCTCGGACGAGAGGTTCGGTCTTGGCTCCTTTGTCGTTCCCGCTTGTAGAAGTGAACGCGGTTGGCTTGTTGTGGTCGAATCAACAAACAACCAATATATTATAGTTTAGAAGGGCTGAGACTTGAGGTTTCGAAAATAATGGATCAACCGGTTGGGCGATCCTGACGAATCCTGAATTCTCTATCCTTCCTGTCACTCACGGAGTGTCCATGCACTACTCATTTACTGAGAAGAAGCGTATTCGCAAATCATTCGCGAAGCGCGCTAACGTTCACAACGTTCCGTTCCTGCTGGCGACTCAGCTCGAATCTTATCTGGGCTTTTTGCAAGCGGACAAGGTAACGTCCCAACGTAAAAATGAGGGCTTGCAGTCTGCCTTTACGTCCATTTTTCCGATTGTGTCGCATAACGGTTTCGCGCGGCTCGAATTCCTGTCTTACGTTCTGGGCGATCCGCCTTTCGACGTCAAGGAATGTCAGCAGCGCGGATTGACGTTTGCGTCGCCGTTGCGCGCCAAGGTGCGTCTGGTGATCCTGGATAAGGAATCGCCGACCAAGCCTGTGGTCAAGGAAATGAAAGAACAGGAAGTCTACATGGGCGAACTGCCGCTCATGACGACGACCGGCTCTTTCGTTATCAACGGCACCGAACGCGTCATCGTATCGCAGCTGCATCGTTCGCCGGGCGTATTCTTTGAGCACGATCGCGGCAAGACGCATTCGTCCGGCAAACTGCTGTTCTCCGCGCGGATCATTCCTTATCGCGGCTCCTGGCTCGATTTCGAATTCGACCCGAAAGACATTCTGTTTTTCCGCGTCGATCGCCGCCGCAAGATGCCTGTCACGATCTTGCTGAAGGCTATCGGCATGACGCCCCAGCAAATTCTCGCCAACTTTTTCGTGTTCGACAATTTTACGCTGCACGCGGATGGCGCCGAGATGGAATTCGTCGCCGAACGCCTGCGGGGCGAAGTCGCGCGCTTCGACATTACCGATAAAAACGGCAAGGTGCTGGTCGCCAAAGACAAGCGTATCAACTCCAAGCATGTGCGCGACGTGGAAGCGGCGGACATCAAGCATATTTCGGTTCCCGAAGACTACTTGCTGGGCCGCGTATTGGCCAAGAATATTGTCGACGCAGAGACCGGCGAAGTGCTTGCCAATGCCAACGACGAGTTGACCGAGGAATTGCTCGGCCGTCTGCGCGCAGCCGATGTCTCCGCTATCCAGACCTTGTATACCAACGATCTGGATCAGGGCGGCTATATCTCGCAGACCTTGCGCATGGACGATACGGCAGACCAGATGGCTGCCAAAGTGGCGATTTACCGCATGATGCGCCCAGGCGAGCCGCCGACTGAAGATTCGGTCGAGGCATTGTTCGGCGGCCTGTTCTACAATGAAGACCGCTACGATCTGTCGGCGGTAGGCCGTATGAAATTCAATCGCCGCATCGGCAGCGACGAGTTGACCGGCTCGATGACGCTGTCGAACGAAGACGTATTGGCGGTGATCAAGATACTGGTCGAATTGCGCAATGGCCGCGGTGAAGTCGATGATATCGATCACCTTGGCAATCGTCGCGTGCGTTGCGTTGGTGAATTGGCTGAAAATCAATTCCGTGCCGGTCTGGTGCGCGTAGAGCGCGCAGTCAAGGAACGTCTCGGCCAGGCTGAGGCGGATAACCTGATGCCGCACGACCTGATCAACTCCAAGCCGATTTCGGCAGCGATCCGCGAGTTCTTCGGCTCGTCGCAATTGTCGCAATTTATGGATCAAACCAATCCGCTGTCGGAAATCACCCACAAGCGCCGCGTATCGGCACTTGGCCCGGGCGGTTTGACCCGTGAACGCGCCGGCTTTGAGGTGCGCGACGTGCATCCGACCCATTACGGCCGCGTGTGTCCGATTGAAACGCCGGAAGGCCCGAACATCGGCCTGATCAATTCGCTGGCGCTATACGCTCGTCTGAACGAATACGGCTTCCTTGAAACACCGTACCGCAAAGTTGAAAACAGCAACATTACGACCCAGATCGATTACCTGTCGGCAATTGAAGAAGGCCGTTTCATCATTGCCCAGGCGAATGCGACGATTGATAAATCCGGTCAACTGTCGGATGAATTGGTTTCTGCGCGGCAAGCCGGCGAAACCATACTGGTGCCGCCGGAGCGTGTGCAATACATGGACGTGGCCCCAGGCCAGATCGTATCCGTCGCGGCATCGCTGATTCCGTTCCTGGAACACGATGATGCGAATCGCGCATTGATGGGCGCCAACATGCAACGCCAGGCGGTGCCTTGCCTGCGCCCTGAAAAAGCCTTGGTCGGCACCGGCATCGAACGCACGGTGGCGGTAGACTCAGGCACCACCGTGCAGGCATTGCGGGGCGGTTTGGTCGACTACATCGACGCGGGCCGCGTCGTGATTCGGGTCAACGATGAGGAAGCGACAGCCGGCGAAGTGGGCGTCGATATCTACAACCTGATCAAGTACACCCGTTCCAACCAGAATACCAACATCAACCAGCGTCCGATCGTCAAGGTTGGCGACCGGGTTGCCAAGCATGACGTGATCGCCGACGGTGCGTCGACCGATCTGGGCGAACTGGCCCTGGGTCAAAATATGCTGGTGGCGTTTATGCCATGGAACGGCTACAACTTCGAGGATTCGATCCTGATTTCCGAGAAAGTTGTGGCAGACGACCGCTATACGTCGATTCATATCGAGGAATTGTCGGTGGTGGCGCGCGACACCAAGTTGGGCGCTGAAGAAATTACCCGTGATATCTCCAATCTGGCTGAAAATCAGCTGGCCCGTTTGGACGAGTCCGGCATTGTTTATATCGGTGCTGAAGTGGAGGCTGGCGATACCCTCGTCGGTAAGGTAACGCCGAAGGGCGAGACCCAACTGACGCCGGAAGAAAAATTGCTGCGCGCCATTTTCGGCGAAAAAGCTTCCGATGTGAAAGACACGTCTTTGCGGGTCCCATCCGGCATGATCGGCACCGTCATCGACGTGCAGGTGTTTACCCGCGAAGGCATTCCGCGCGACAAGCGCGCGCAGCAAATTATCGATGACGAGTTGAAGCGCTATCGGCTTGACCTGAACGATCAATTGCGGATCGTTGAAGGCGATGCGTTCCAGCGTCTGGAAAAAATGCTGATTGGCAAGATTGTCAATGGCGGCCCGAAAAAATTGGCGAAGGGCGCCAAGATCACTCGGGAATACCTGCTGGATCTGGACAAGTATCACTGGTTCGACATCCGTCCGGCGGAAGACGATGCAGCGGTTGCGCTGGAAGCGATCAAGGAATCGATCGCGGAAAAGCGCCATCAGTTCGATCTCGCCTTCGAAGAGAAGCGCAAGAAGTTAACGCAAGGCGACGAATTGCCGCCCGGCGTGCAAAAGATGGTCAAGGTTTACCTGGCAGTCAAGCGTCGCCTGCAGCCTGGCGACAAGATGGCCGGCCGTCACGGCAACAAGGGTGTGGTATCGCGCATTGTGCCGATTGAAGACATGCCCTACATGGCAGACGGCACCCCGGCCGATATCGTGCTGAATCCGCTTGGTGTTCCATCGCGGATGAACGTCGGTCAAGTGCTTGAAGTCCATTTAGGTTGGGCGGCCAAGGGCCTGGGCCTGCGTATCGGCGAAATGCTGAAGGCGCAAGCGAAGTCGATTGAATTGCGCAAGTTCCTGAAAGTGATCTACAACGAATCCGGCAAGACCGAAGATCTGGACAATTTCTCCGATCTGGAAATTCTGGAGTTGGCGAACAACTTGAAGCACGGCGTGCCGTTTGCGACGCCGGTGTTTGACGGCGCCCATGAAAGCGAAATCCATCGCATGCTTGATCTCGCCTATCCGGACGACATCGCCAAGCAGCTTGGCATGACGCCGTCCAAGAATCAGGTCACGATGTACGACGGCCGTACCGGCGAATCGTTCGAGCGGTCAGTCACTGTCGGTTACATGCATGTGCTGAAGTTGCACCATTTGGTCGACGACAAGATGCATGCGCGTTCGACCGGGCCGTACTCGCTGGTGACGCAGCAGCCATTGGGCGGCAAAGCGCAATTCGGCGGACAGCGTTTCGGCGAGATGGAAGTGTGGGCACTGGAAGCTTACGGCGCATCGTATGTGCTGCAAGAGATGTTGACCGTGAAGTCGGATGACGTGAATGGCCGTACCAAAGTGTACGAAAATCTCGTCAAGGGCGATCACGTCATCGACGCCGGCATGCCGGAATCCTTCAATGTGTTGGTGAAGGAAATCCGCTCGCTGGGTATCGATATCGATCTGGAACGCAACTGACGGTACGCCAAGAGCAAGAGTGGGACAGGGGTTCGGCAATTGAAGTTTGCCGGGCACCCGCCCCGACATAAAAAATTTTTTCACGCCAACCTGGAGTGATACATGAAAGCACTGCTCGATCTATTCAAGCAAGTTCAGCAAAATGAACAATTCGACGCAATCAAGATTGGTCTTGCGTCGCCCGAGAAAATCCGTTCGTGGTCGTACGGCGAAGTCAAGAAGCCGGAAACCATTAACTATCGCACCTTTAAACCGGAACGCGACGGATTGTTTTGCGCCAAGATTTTTGGCCCGATCAAGGATTACGAATGCTTGTGCGGCAAATATAAGCGGCTGAAGCATCGCGGTGTCATTTGTGAAAAATGCGGCGTTGAAGTAACGCTGGCCAAAGTGCGCCGCGAGCGCATGGGCCATATCGAGCTGGCATCGCCGACAGCGCACATCTGGTTCCTGAAATCGTTGCCGTCGCGTTTGGGCATGGTGCTCGACATGACGTTGCGCGACATTGAACGCGTACTGTACTTTGAAGCCTATGTGGTGACCGATCCAGGCATGACGCCGCTGAAAAAGTGCCAGATCATGTCGGAAGACGATTACGCCGCCAAGTATGAAGAGCACGGCGACGACTTCACCGCCTATATGGGCGCGGAAGGCATACGCGAATTGTTGCGCTCGATCGATATCGACCGCGATGCAGAAACTTTGCGGCAAGAACTGAAGGACTCGAAGTCCGAAGCCAAGATCAAGAAATATGCAAAACGCCTGAAAGTGCTTGAGGCATTTCAGCGTTCCGGCATCAAGCCGCACTGGATGATCATGGAAGTGCTGCCGGTGCTGCCGCCGGAACTGCGTCCGCTGGTGCCGCTGGACGGCGGCCGCTTTGCGACCTCGGATCTGAACGATCTGTATCGCCGGGTGATCAACCGTAATAATCGCCTGAAGCGCCTGCTGGAATTGCGCGCGCCGGAAATCATTACGCGCAACGAAAAGCGCATGCTGCAGGAAGCGGTCGATTCGCTGCTGGACAATGGCCGTCGCGGCAAGGCGATGACTGGTGCCAACAAGCGGCCATTGAAATCTCTGGCCGAAATGATCAAGGGCAAGGGCGGTCGTTTCCGTCAGAATTTGCTGGGCAAGCGCGTCGATTACTCGGGCCGTTCGGTGATCGTGGTCGGTCCGCAGCTCAAATTGCATCAATGCGGCTTGCCGAAATTGATGGCGCTGGAATTATTCAAGCCATTCATTTTCAATAAGCTTGAGCTGATGGGGCTGGCAACGACCATCAAGGCCGCCAAGAAATTGGTCGAAATTCAAGAGCCGGTGGTATGGGATATTCTGGAAGACGTGATCCGCGAGCATCCGGTCATGTTGAATCGTGCGCCGACCTTGCACCGTCTGGGCATACAGGCGTTTGAGCCGGTCCTGATTGAAGGCAAGGCGATCCAGTTGCATCCGCTGGTTTGCGCGGCGTTCAACGCCGACTTCGACGGCGACCAGATGGCGGTCCACGTGCCGTTGTCGATCGAAGCGCAAATGGAAGCCCGCACGTTGATGCTGGCATCCAACAATATTCTATTCCCGTCGAACGGCGAGCCGTCGATTGTGCCGTCGCAGGATATCGTGCTGGGGTTGTATTACGCCACCCGTGAGAAAATCAACGGCAAGGGCGAAGGCATGATGTTCCCGGACGTATCCGAAGCGATCCGTGCGTACGACAACAAGGAAGTCGAGTTGACGACCCGCATTACCGTGCGCATTACCGAATATCCGAAAGACCTGGAGACCGGCGAATTCGTCAAGACCATCA
>JBIODP010000111.1:0-7424 GCA_044445195.1 Burkholderiales bacterium
CACTGCGATTAATGTCCGTTCGGCAGTTGATCAAGACGGTGTTGTTGCTCCTTTCAATCATGATTGCGCTTCCGGGACAGGCGGCAGAGCCGCTGAGAATCGGTTACAGCGATTGGCCGGGATGGGTGGCATGGCAGGTTGCCATTGAAAAGGGCTGGTTCAAGGAAGCGGGCATCGATGTCAAATTTGAATGGTTCGACTACTCCGCTTCGATGGATGCCTTCTCGGCCGGCAAACTGGATGCCGTCACGGTAACCAACGGCGACGCGCTGGTCACCGGCGCCAGCGGTGCGAAAAGCGTGATGATCCTGCTGACCGATTATTCAAATGGCAACGACATGATCGTCGCTAAACCGGGTATCGCCAGCCTCAAGGATCTGAAGGGCAGGAAAGTAGGCATCGAATATGGCTTGGTCGAACATCTGTTGCTATTGAACGGGATGCTGAAAGCCGGCATGAAAGAGTCGGACGTTACCCTTGTCAAAGCGCCGACCAATGAAACCCCGCAGGTTCTGGCCTCTGCCGATATCTCGGCGATCGGCGCATGGCAACCGGTTGCCGGCGCCGCAATGAAACAGGTGCCGGGAGCAAAACCTATCTACACTTCCGCCGACGAACCTGGCCTGATCTATGACGTCTTGACCGTCAACCCTGCCAGTCTCGCAACAAAACGCGCAGAGTGGAAAAAAGTCGTCAAGGTCTGGTATCGCGTCGTCAACTATATCTATGATCCGAAAACCCGGGACGACGCAGTGAAAATCATGTCTGCCCGCGTGGGATTAAAGCCGACTGCCTATTTGCCGCTATTGGGAGGAACAAAAATCATGACCCTTGACGAAGCAAAAAAAGCGTTTGTAAAAGCCGACGGCTACAAGTCTTTGTACGGTTCCTCGAAGCTGGTGGACAAGTTCAATCTTAAATTCGGCATTTATAAAAATGCGCAAGATATAGACAAGTACATAGATCCGTCATTCATGACAGGCATGTAAGGTATTTACGGCGCTGAGAAAATCGATGAAAAGCAATTCGTGGTTTGCCGTACGCAAAGAGCTGTTACCCCGCACGAAACTGGTGTTGGGCTTGTTCTCCTTTTTGCTGCCGCTATTGATTTGGAGCATAGTCAGTTATGTGCCGTTCATCTGGCATTCGAAGGTTAATATTACGAACCCAGGCGGCGTCGATTATTTTCAGGTCGGGATGCTGGTAGACAAAGCCGACTTTATCGCCGAATCCGAAAATGCAAAAAAAGCGGGGAAAGCCGCGCCGCAAGGCACTCCTGCCAATCCGGTTTATCTGCCTGCGCCGCATGAAGTGGGCATGGCGTTGTTCACGGCGTTTACCACAGCGCCTCAACAGCGCGACGGCAAATGGCTGCATGAGAGTTTGTGGCACAGCATCCAGGTTATCTTTTGGGGTTTTGTGATCTCTTCACTGGTTGGCGTGCCATTGGGAATATTGTGCGGAACATACAGTGCGATCGCGCGTTTGAACGAGCCTTTCACGGAATTTTTCCGCTATTTGCCGGCGCCGGCATTTGGCGCGCTCGCAGTCGCCATTCTCGGCATTTACGATGGGCCCAAAATTGCGGTGATTGTGATCGGCACTTTTTTTCAACAAGTCCTGATTGTCGCCAATACCACCCGCAAGCTTGACTTTGCTTTGCTGGAAGCGGCGATGACGTTGGGAACCAAAGGCCTGAAAATGCTGACCCGCGTCGTGATTCCGGGAATTCTGCCCGAGCTCTATCGCGATCAACGCATCTTGCTCGGTTGGGCATGGACTTATTTGATCGTCGCCGAATTGATAGGCAGCAGTTCAGGCATTACCTTGTTTATCACCCAGCAGGCGCGCTATGAAAATTTCGCCAATGTATACGCAGCAATCATGATGATAGGCATCATTGGATTGGGAACGGATTTTCTGCTTGCCTGGCTGGGAAAATATTTGTTTCCATGGGAACGTTCTGCCAACAGGAGCTGACGCAGAAAATTAACCAAGTGCATTGTCGACCAGCAATGGGAAAGCCGCTATGAATATGCAACCAGTCCCGCTCGCACCGCCCGCTTATCTGAACCAGGCCGATGCGGTGCGCGAACGATTTGAACGCCTGAAGGCGCGCGAAGTCGTTCTCGAAGTAAAAAACATGGGCAAGACGTTCATCACCCAACGCGGTGAAGTCACCGCGCTGCGCAATATCAATTTCAAAACACATCGGCGCGAATTCGTCTGCGTGATCGGTCCGTCCGGTTGCGGAAAATCGACCTTGATCCGCATTTTGGCAGGCTTGGAATCGCATACGTCCGGCGAAGTGCTGTTGGATGGAAAGCCGGTCACCGGTCCCGGCAGCGAGCGCGGCATGGTGTTTCAGGGGTACACGCTCTTCCCCTGGCTGACCGTGAAGAAAAATGTGATGTTCGGCCCCGAGATGAACAATCGCGGCGGCTTGGAGGCGGAGCGTGAAGCGCTGCAGTGGCTTGAGTTGGTCGGCCTGGAAAAATTTGCCGATGCGTATCCGCACCAATTGTCCGGCGGCATGAAGCAGCGCGTGGCGATTGCCCGCGCACTGGTAAATCAGCCGCGCATTTTGCTGATGGATGAACCGTTCGGCGCGCTCGATGCGCAGACGCGCCTGAAAATGCAAACGCACTTGCTCGATATCTGGAAAAACATCGACATTACCGTTTTGTTCATTACGCACGATCTCGACGAGGCCATTTTCCTGGCCGATCGCATCCTGGTATTGAAGGCAAACCCCGGTGAAGTGGAAGAGCTGATCGAGGTCAATGTGCCGCGTCCGCGACATACGCGGCAATTCATTTCGGAGGAATTTCTCGCGACCAAGGCCAGGCTCGAAGAATTGATCCATCCGCCGGCTACGGAACCGGATGACGGGATTCAATTGCATTTGCTGCGCTTGACCGATGTGTCCGATAACGTCGAATAGTTGAAAAGGGAGTGCGCATCTTGCATTGAGATGGTGCAATGCACAGGAAGCCCGCATGAAATTGGAGCGTGCCCAACGCGATTTGCGCACATTTTCGGGAAGTTTTTCAAGAAAATTGCTGGCACGTTCATTGCTCAACATATTCCGGGAAGCGATCTGATATCGCCGACCGAAGGGTTGCTAGGGTTCCGGTCGTACGCTGATTTATCGGTATGCGATGCCTGGTCCAAGAGCAACCGGCCTCAAACGCCCTAGCCGGCGTTCAGGCTCCACGGCGGGACAAAAACCCGGGAGATGCACTTCGCGTTCGAGGTGGTTTCCCGATTGTTGTCCAACATATTTTGGAGTCTGTCATGCTTAATGCAATACACCCACCTCTATCGACATTAACGTCAGATGATTTATTGCCGTTTAAATCTGCTGCATTTTTCTCTGCGCCGACCCGTCTTGACGAGTCAACATTAAGTCCCAGGCCATTTTTTTCTCAATTTAATTTTCGCACTTTATCTCGAACTTTATTTCGCACCTTATTTTATTCATCAAGGAGTTCTGTCGTGACGCCGCGCCTATCCAGTTGCCTGATTCTTTTACCCTTGACTTTTGCAGCGGTCCCGGGATATTCAGCCGATGCAACCCAACCCGCCGCAGCAGATGCGGGCGGGACGGCACTTGAACAGGTTGTCGTGACATCGCAGAAACGCGCTCAGGATGTCCAGGATGTTCCGGTCAGCATCTCGGTTCTTAGCCACGATCAATTGCAGTCTCAACACATTGCCAACTTCGACGATCTGAGCCGCTCCGTGCCCGGCGTTGCCTTCAACGCAGTCAGTGCCAGCGAGGGTGAAACCAATGTGACGATACGCGGGGTAAGTTCGACTGCGGGATCGGCAACCGTCAGTCTTTATCTGGACGACGTCTCGATCACGACGAAAAATTTCTGGGACTTTGCCTCGCAGCCCCGGTTTTCCGACCTGCAAAGCATCGAGGTGCTGCGCGGACCGCAAGGAACCTTATGGGGCGATAGCTCAGAAGGCGGCACCATCCGCTTCATTCCGGTCGAGCCGAACATGAAAAATTTTAGCGGCGAAGTCAGCGCAGATGTTTCCGAAACCAGGCATGGAAGCTTCAACGACAGCGGCAGCGTCGTATTGAATGTTCCGGTCAATCCAGGCATATTCGCCGTCCGGGCCAGCCTTTCCTCTTCCTTCGACAACGGTTGGATCGACAACTATACCCAGCAGGGAAGCCTGGCAAATGCCGGCGTCAATAGCGACAGCGCGACGACTTTCCACATAATGGGAAAAATCACGCCTAACGACGACTTGACGATCAAGCCGGCATTTTTCCGCCAAATCAACAATGCGAAAGATAACAACGCGTTCTATCTTAACAATCCGAATGCCAACTCCGGAGGCGTTGGCTCCACGTTCACCCCTGGCCTATACATGCAAGACAAACAGGTCAGGGAATTCAGCCAGGATTTGATGAGCCTGGGCAGTCTGTCTATTCATAATGATTTTCATACTTTCGAATTTACGTCTGTGACAGGTGTATTTCACCGCAGCGATAACCGGCAGGAAGACGGCACTTTCTACAATAGCACGCTGTTCGCCCAGCTTTTCCTGGACCCGGCGTTTCCGCAATATCAATCGCAAAACGACTCCATCATCGGTAATCTTCCTTCACCTGTCGAGATGAAAACCGATTACCGGCAAGTGAGTCAGGAATTCCGGATTTCCTCTCCGGAAAATTCGAAAGACCCGCTTAAATGGGTAACGGGCCTTTACTATGAGGATCAAGTCATTCACAACACCGACTTCCAACGGATACCTGGAATCAATACGGCGTTTCAAGGCATCTACGGATTTTCGCTGGATTCTCCGCAGTCGGATGCAGCGGTAATAGGAATACCGGGAACGACCCTATTTCCAGGCGACATCGATGAGGCCGACGACCGCACCTACCGGGAAAAACAGGTTGCCTTGTTCGGCCAACTCGACTACGATCTGCGCCCCGATTGGCATGCCGGCCTGGGCGGACGCTTCATCAAGGCATCGGAGGACTTTGTCTCCGCTGAAAATGGTTTTTATCAAAACGGAAATCTCGGTTTTTCTCAACCCGGCGATATCAATCCCCCATTCACGCAATCGCAGACCTTCACCAAATTCACGCCAAAAGTGACGCTCAGCCATGATATCGATTCGAACAACCAGTTGTATGCCTCGGTAGGAGAAGGTTTCAGGCTGGGCGGCCCAACCGGCCCGATCCCGGCTACCTCGTGCACGGCAACAGGCGACTTTGCGCAGAATGGAATCACTACCCCGCCGACCTCGTTTAAATCCGACAGCCTGTGGACCTATGAACTCGGCTCAAAAAATATCCTGGCCGACAATCGCTTTTCGCTCAATACCGCCATTTTTTACACTAGCTGGAAAAATGTGCAACAACAAGTCGACTTGACTGGCTGCGGCTTCGTTTTCATTGAAAACGTCGGCAACGCCGAGATTTTCGGAGGCGAAGTGGAAGCGGCCGCCAAAGTCACGCGCGCCCTGAAAGTGAGCATGACGGTCAGCCGGGAAAGCGCAACGATCACCAGCACCAATAATCCATTGGCGGCGCCGGTCGGCGCGCATCTGATCGATGTTCCAAACTTGACCGCAACATTGGGAGCAAGCTACACGGCGGCGATGGAGAATGGATCCAAGCTGGTTACCCGGGCAAATTACGCCTGGACCGGTCATTCCAATGGCAGCCTTCAGCCGTTGCTGCCTACCAGCGGCCTGCCCAATCCGGCATTTAACAACAATGGTTATGGCGTGTTGAATCTGAGCGCTTCGCTGACCAGCAAATCCTATGATTTGACTCTGTATGCAAAAAATGCGCTGAATAATCAGACCATCATTCAATCGCCGTCGATCAACACCGTTACCGAAGGCTACACGGTCCGCCCCTTGACGGTTGGGATGACTTCTACGTTCCGGTTCTGAACTGTTTTTTGGAGGGTACGCCCATGGATTTCTCGCAAAATGAAGTTAGTCCGGTCAGGCGGTATGGTGGATTGAGCATCGTTGCATTACTGCATATGCTGGTTGCATACGCACTGATTACGGGTCTCGCCCGTAAGGTGGTGGACGTGATCAAGCAGCCAGTCGAAACCAGGATCATCGAAGAGATGAGGCCGCCGCCACCGGACAAACCGCCTCCGCCACCACCGAAACTGCTGGCGCCGCCCCCGCCCTTCATGCCGCCGCCCGAGGTGCAGATACAGCAACCGGTGCAGCAAAATACGATCGCAGCGGTAACGACAGTAAAACCTGAAAGCAAAGTCTTGCCGCCTATAGCGAGAGCCGAACCGGCGCCGGTTGCGGCACCGGTTCACATTGCCGCCGTGGTGGATCCCCGCGCTTGCCAGAAACCGGATTATCCGCGCTCGGCGTTGCTGGCCGAAGAAACCGGCGTCGTGACGCTGGCATTTTTGATCGGCGTCGATGGTCGCGTAATCGATTCCCGGGTCGAGAATTCGAGCGGTTACAAGGAATTGGACAAGGCAGCACGGGCCGGTTTGAGCTTGTGCAAATTCAAACCCGGCACATTCGATGGCAAGCCGGAGCAATCGTGGATGAAAATGCAGTATGTGTGGAAGCTGGAGGACTAAGGGCAGAAAGTGATGCTGGAACTTCTTGTTTTCATTATTTATATTTACTTTGATAGTTTGGAGGATGTATGTGTTTAACTAATCGTTTGTCTGCCCTGTTTGCGGCTGTCATGATGTCCGCTGCGCTATTTGCAGCGCCCGCCTCTTCTTATGCAGCCGACACCCCTGCTGCAGTTGCTGCCGCTCCTGCTGCAGACAGTGCCGCTCCGGGCGCAGAACCTGCCACGAAGGCCGCTGCCAAGGAAGAGGTAGCCAACCCCTACGGCCCCGACGCGCTATGGAAAAACGGTGACTTCGTCGCCCGCAGCACGCTGATCATCCTGGCCATCATGTCGATGGGCAGCTGGTACATCATCGTCACCAAGCTGATCGACCAGTTCCGCCTGATGGGGCAAGCCGGTGAAGTCAAGAGCAAATTCTGGAAGGCCAACTCGATTGCGGCCGGCAGCACCAGCCTGAAAGAAACCAGCCCATTTCGTTTCATCGCCGAAAGCGGCAGCAAGTCGATGCAGCATCACGACGGCGCGCTGCTGGAGCAAATCGACCTCAACACCTGGGTGACGATGGCGATCCAACGGGCGGTGGAAAAGGTGCAAAGCCGCCTGCAAGATGGCCTGGCATTCCTGGCGACAGTCGGTTCGACCGCGCCTTTCGTCGGGCTGTTCGGCACCGTCTGGGGCATCTATAACGCGTTGACGCAAATCGGCGTGGCCGGTCAGGCGTCGATCGACAAGGTGGCCGGTCCGGTCGGCGAAGCGCTGATCATGACGGCGTTCGGCCTGTTCGTTGCGGTGCCGGCGGTGCTGGGCTACAACTGGCTGGTCA
>JBIODP010000112.1:0-7407 GCA_044445195.1 Burkholderiales bacterium
GGGCAATGGAAAAGCGCAAGCGCCTTCCGCCGTATGTTGGCCCAAGTATATTTTGATTATGCATCGCAAAAAAGAGTGTCGCGCTCGGTTTTACCGGATTGTCTCGGCAGATGTCCGGTTGATGTGGGCAAACGAACGTTGATCTTACCCATGTTTAATGGACAGGCCGATTGAGCCATAATAGGCGCAATGGAGGTGCCGCATGCAACGCAAGGATTATGAAAAGTACAGTCGGAAATTCAAGTTGGAGGCGATGCCGAGATGGCTGATTTAACTTGAAGTATTTCAGTAATTTGAACCGGCCTGGACGTTGGCGGGATACTAAACACAGGAACTAAAATATGTCTCATTCGCATGATATTCCTTCATCCGCATCTGCGCATGAAATCCCATCCTATCTGACCCCGGGTGAAATTGGCCCCTGGGGTGTTTACCTCGAACAGATCGAACGCGTTACGCCCTATCTGGGATCGCTGGCGCGCTGGGTCGAAACCCTCAAGCGGCCCAAGCGCATCCTGATTGTCGACGTTCCGATCGAGCGCGACAACGGCGCGATCGCGCATTTCGAAGGGTATCGGGTACAGCACAATACGTCGCGTGGCCCAGGCAAGGGCGGCGTGCGCTTTCACCAGGATGTGACATTATCTGAAGTAATGGCCCTGTCAGCCTGGATGACGATTAAAAACGCTGCGGTGAATGTGCCTTACGGCGGCGCCAAAGGCGGTATTCGGGTCGACCCGAAGACGCTGTCGCAAGGTGAATTGCAGCGCATGACGCGTCGCTATACCAGTGAAATCAATATCATCATCGGCCCTGCCAAGGACATTCCAGCGCCGGACGTCAACACCAATGAACAAATCATGGCGTGGATGATGGACACCTATTCGATGAACCAGGGTAGCACCGCCACCGGTGTCGTTACCGGCAAACCGATTGCGCTTGGAGGCAGTCTTGGTCGTCAGGAAGCAACCGGCCGCGGCGTGTTCGTCGTTGGTTGCGAAGCTGTCACCAGGCGCGGCTTGGATATAAAGGAAATGCGCGTTGCGGTGCAAGGGTTTGGTAACGTCGGCGGCGTTGCCGCGCGTTTGTTCGCCGAGGCGGGCGCGAAGATTGTCGCCGTACAAGACCATCTCGCAACCGTGGTGCGCGAAGGTGGAATCGATGTGGTTGCGCTGCAGGCGCATGTGGCTAAGCATGGCAGCGTGGCGGAATTCAGTGGTGCGGACGCGATACCGGATCGGGCCAGCTTTTGGGGAATCGACTGCGACATCATGGTGCCGGCCGCTCTCGAACAGCAGATCACCGCGCTCAACGCGAACAAGATCCGTGCGAAGATTATTCTTGAGGGCGCGAACGGTCCCACTACCCCTGCGGCCGACGACATATTGAATGAGAAGGGTGTGTTGATTGTGCCCGATGTTATCGCCAATTCCGGCGGCGTGACTGTCAGCTATTTCGAATGGGTTCAGGATTTCGCCAGCTTTTTCTGGAGCGAAGATGAAATCAATCAGCGTCTGACAAGAATTATTCGTGAAGCGTTCAGCGCAGTGTGGAACTTGGCGGAAGAGAAGAAGGTATCGCTGCGTACGGCTGCATTCATTATCGGTTGTACGCGGGTACTGCAAGCGCGCGAGATGCGGGGGCTCTATCCGTAAGGAAATACCGCTTTTGTTTTTGCGGGCCAAGTTTGCGGACTAAATACCCCGGATACCCAACAACTTCGCTACCTTGGAAAATTCAGGATACTCGATAAGCTTGGCGACCGTCGACGATTGTATTTTCGGGCCCGCGCGGTTAAACAGGACGACAGCTTTCTGCGTGTTGATGTGTCTTGACATGTAGACGATCCCGTCGAAGTTGGCCGGGTGCCCATGCACCGCCAAGGACCAGCTTTTTGTTATCGCATAATCCACCGAGGCGCCCGCCAAGTCAGCGGAGCCTCCCAAGCGTTTCAACGAAGCCCCGGAAAGATTCGCGAGTGTCAAAGTGGAACCCGTGAACCGAATAACAAACTTGCTCTCCAGAGTTGTCTTTGCAAGCTTAAAAATTCCGCGCTCGGGGACCTCATCGTGCAACACGGACTCGGCAATCGCGACAGGCAACGTGTACGCGAGGTAGCAAGTTGAAAATGCTGGCGGGGCTGGCGAATCGAAGCGGTTGACGCCCGAACTCCCGAAAAAAGGTTCCCCGGTCGAATGTGACGATACCCGGAAAAGCTTTGTCGGGTCGCACGACGCCGCCGCAACATTGATGGAGTCGAAGTCCGATGGTGGCAGCGCAAGCCGTTTGGCTGCCAATTAACGCTCCAGGAAACCGGCGGCAGCTATCAAGACATCATCTAGCTTGCCGGCGGCCAGGGCGTCAAGCGGTGTTTTCCCTCCAAGCGATCCTTTACGCGTTGTGAAAAACTGCCACTTGCTTGGGCCAGGCAGGGCGCCAAGCGCTTTCGACACCCTCGCGAGATCGCGGCGATTGTATAGTGGGCTGGTGAAAAATTCAGGGTAGAGCTGTGTTCCAGACGGGCCAGGCAGGAAAAACATCCGCTGCGCAGAAACCGCTTTACTCACCGCTTGTCGGGTGACCTGAAGTCGCTCGCAAAATACGGCCGCAGGCAACAAGGCGCCGGATTTGACGTGCTTGGCGCGAGCAACGTCCGCTTGCATGTTCATTCCTTCCAGGAATTCCAGATTATCCGCTGGGGCTTCCTGGGGAACTGTTTGGCTTGCCGATACGGCCGGTTTCCGTTGCTTCCGCGTAGAAAACCGTTTAAATACCACTTGCAGCTCCGCATCGGGGATCCTCGGCGTACCCCCACTGAAAAGTTCCTGCGGATTGGCCGTGGCAGGCAGTGCCTCTGCAGCCACCGCTTCGTTATCCACCTGTACAACAACGTAACCTTCGCCTAAATAGGACATACGCTTGATCGGCACATCCCAGTTCCAACTGGAAGAGGGCGGCTCACCAGTGCCCCGCTGGGTACCCTGTGCTTTCATTGCTGGGGGCATGCTAATCCCACCTTGCCGACCGCGAGGTCCTTGCGCATTGGCGCCGTATAAGGCGGCACTTTGAGCGCTCTTTGCCGCTGTACGTGCGACGGTGTCTTTTTTTGCGTTTGGGGTGGTCATGATTAGCTCCTGAAGTTCTTCAGAGGATACACCTAAATGCATTCGTGTCAACCATGTCAACCATGTCAACCATGCAATAGATGTTGGGAAACATCGTACTTGTTGTACTAGGGACAAAACAGGCGGCGCGACCTGCGCCAGCGCAGTTTTTGGAACCTTGCCAGCTGCACCTTGTTGGTCCAACTGGCAAGGCATCTGCGAGCGCATTTGCATCGCCCCGAAGTCGTGGCATGGATACCTCTCCTTCACAGCGTGGCAAAACTTGTACTTGAGATTGCTGATCGACGAGGAAATTCAATCGAAGACATCGAGATCTATCTAAAAGAGCCACTCGCAGAGGTTACAAAGCGGAATGCTGTAAAAGTTTTTCAAATTGCTATCCGGCGCGCAAAGGATGAAGGTTACGAGAGCCATGAAGTGCATAAGAGGATTGAGAAATTCTTCGCAACGAAATAAATGTGGTGAACGGCGGTGGCAGCGTAACGGGCGATGGGCCTGGACGGCGGTGGAGCGATTCTAGTGGGGCAAAGGGTAAAGCTCGTCTTCCGGGTCAGCGAGGACCACAGAAGCGACCGACAAAGGTAGCGGTGACCGTGCGATACAGCCCTGAGGTGGTTGAGTACTTCAATGCAACCGGTGATGGCTGGCAAACTCGCATGAATGATGCCCTGCGGGATTATGTAGCACATCGCCGCACGACTTAAGTACCGCGTTACGACGTTTCGCACGCACGGGGTGACGGTCGCAAATCGGCTGCGGCTTCAACTCGGAGGGCTGAAAAGCGTGCACGGTCTATCGTTCAAGCCGCGTCAGCAGTATTCTTTTCGACGTAATCGCTCGCGAAGTCCTGCGCCAGTTGCCGTTGCCCCGCGCTCATCTTGGTTTCCAGCATCATTTTATAGTGGGCTGCCTTAGCTGAGCCATGCAGCTCTGCCAGCGTGAACCAGCGATGCGCCTGCGCCAGGTCGATGGCGGTGCCATGGCCGTATTCGCACATCAAGCCAAGGTTGAATTGCGCCCGCGCATGGTTTTGATTGGCGGCTTTGAG
This sequence comes from Burkholderiales bacterium, assembly GCA_044445195.1. GTDB lineage: Bacteria > Pseudomonadota > Gammaproteobacteria > Burkholderiales > Burkholderiaceae_D > PKWO01. The sequence goes on from JBIODP010000112.1 coordinate 4,174, forward strand.
ATACCAGGAGAAAGCTTCTTGATGGTCCTGCACGACATCCTGTCCGCAGTCGTAGCGCAATCCAAGTGCGAACTGGGCATTGAGGTGGCCGCGCTCGGCCGCTTTGCGATACCATGCCAGCGCCTGAACCCCATCGGCCGCCATGCCTTGGCCTTGGTCGAGCATCAAGCCCAGATTAAACTGGGCATTCATGTTGCCGCGCTCTGCAGCTTTGCGATACCAGTCCGCCGCTGTCTGCAGATCCTGGGCGACGCCATGCCCTTTTTCATAGATCAGGCCAAGACTGTATTGCGCTCTCACATGTTCCTGTTCTGCGGCTTTCAGGTACCATGAGATCGCTTCGGCCATATCCTGCTCGACGCCGTTGCCGAATTCACATAGCACGGCGAGATTATATTGTGCGGTGGCATAGGATTGATCGGCAGCTTTGCGATACCATGTAGCGGCCTGCTGGTCGTTGCGCGGCACTCCTTTGCCGTTGCCGTAAAGCATCCCGAGGTTGCTCTGCGCGGCAGCATCGCCGCGCACCGCGGCTTTTCCAAACCATGCCATCGCCTGGCGGAAATCCTGCTCGACCCCGTGCCCGTTGACGTACATCAGCCCAATATTGTTCTGTGCGCCGACATGCCCCTGGTCGGCTGCTTTCCGATACCAGTGCAGTGCCTGTTCATAGTCTTGCCGCTCGCCCTGGCCGCTGCCGTATAGTACTCCTAGATTGAATTGCGCCCGCGCGTAACCTTGCTCGGCAGCCTTGCGATACCAGGAGATGGCGACCGGATAGTCGCGCCGCACATCGTCGCCGCTGGCATAAATCAAGCCAAGATTGAACTGCGCCTCGGCATGATTCTGGTTCGCCGCTTTTAACAGGCTGGCGATAGCCAACTGGATATCGCGTTGCACGCCCTTGCCAGACCGGTACATGAGCCCAAGGTTATTTTGAGCATCGGCATCCCCTTGGTTGGCGGACTCGTGCAGGTCCGTCGTTAAAGGCGCTATGTCTTGGGCGACCATTACAAACTCTTATTGAGTGAGTAACGAGGCTCGATACAAGGCTCGATGTCCAGATGCGACATTAGCTGTTTGCTGGTCAGCGCTTTGTGGAACAAGTAGCCCTGCATCAAGGTGCAACCGGCATTTTCCAGATAGCGTGCCTGGCATTCAGTCTCGACACCCTCTGCAATCAGATTAAGCCCGAGGCCGCGGGCGATCGAAATCACCGCCAGCACGACCGGGTAATGGCCGCTCTCATATTGAATTTCGCTCACAAACGATTGGTCGATCTTGATCGTCTTGATCGGAAAACGGTGCAAATAGGCCAAGGAGGAATAACCGGTGCCAAAATCGTCGATAGCGACGCTAACGCCGAGTTGGCATAGCTGATTCAATTGCGCAATCGCCCGTTGCGGGCTGCGGATACAGATGTTCTCGGTAATTTCAACTTCAATTTGAGAAGGCTGAATCTCGTAGTGGAGCAAAGCCTCCCGGAGTTTTTTGCAAAAATCGCCGCGATCCAGATATTGCGGCGATAAATTCATTGAAAGCTGCACCGGTTCGACGTCGGCGGCATTCCATTTCAGCAGATCGCGGCATACCGCGTGGATCATCCAGTCGCTGATCGGTAAAATCAGCCCGTTCTCTTCGGCAAACGGTAAAAACTCGCCGGCGGACAGGACGCCGCGCTGCGGGTGATTCCAGCGCATCAAGCCTTCGACCCCGACAATCTTGCCTGATTTGATATCGACCTGGGGCTGGTAATACATTTCCAGCTCGTCAAGTTCAAGCGCTTTGCGCAGGCTATGTTCCAGTTCGATTTTTTGCAGCGACGCGTCCAGCATCGTGTTATCGTAAAAACTGTGACCGTTTTTACCGATTGCCTTGACCTGGTACATCGCGATGTCGGCATGGCGAATCAGGTCGTCTATGGTTTCGCCATTATCCGGATAGACGGCGATGCCGATGCTGGCCGAGATGTGAACTTCATGCTCGTTCAGCAGGAAAGGCTGTTGCAGGCACTCTACAAATTTTTCGGCAATGGCAGCCGCGTCGCTGGGGTCGCGCAAATCCGGCAATAACAGCGTGAATTCATCGCCGCCGATTCTTGCCAGGGTATCGCCGGCGCGCAGGTTTTCTTTCAGGCGGTTCGTCACTTTTTGCAGCAACTCGTCGCCCTTCAGGTGGCCGAACGAGTCATTGACCAGTTTGAACCGATCCAGGTCGACAAACATTACCGCCAGTTCGGTTTTATTGCGCTTGGCCTGGATCAGTGCCAGGTCGAGCCGGTCCCGGAACAGCATCCGGTTCGGCAAGCCGGTCAACAAATCGTGATACGCCTGGTAAGACATCTGTTCTTCGGCTCGCTTGCGCTCGGTAATGTCGCGCGCAATGCCATAGGTGCCAAAATATTCCCGCTTCTCGGAACCGGGCGAATACATGCCCATTGAGCTAAAGGCAATATTAATTAACGTATTGTCGAAAACGCGCACCCTGCCTTCGAGACCTTGGCATTTTAGCTTCAGCTCGACATTGCGCGAGGCCCGCTCGCCCACACGCCGTTCGTTGAATACAAAATGCCCGCGTGCGATATCTTCCTCATGAATCAGGAAGGAATAGTGCCTCCCGATCAACTCTTCAGGCTTGTAATCGAGCAGTTGCTGAGCCCGGTCGTTGACGAACGTAAAGTTGCCTTCCGCATTAAGCGTGTAAATCAGGTCCGGCGAACTGTCGACCAGATAACGGTAAAGCCTCTCCGAACATTCGAGCCGCCAGGATATATCCCGGTTCGTTGCTTCCAGCCGGCGTTTTTGCAACGCGTTGGCAATCGTGCTGAGCAATTCTTCGGTTTGATAGGGTTTCCGCAAATACGCATAGGCACTGCGTTTCAAGGCGCCGATAGCCGAATTGATGCCGCTGTTGCCGGTTTGAACGATGACCGTGACATCGATCTCATGCTCGATGATGAAATCCATGACGGCATTACCGTCGATATCGGGCAAACCCAAATCAAGGAGGACAAGATCGAATTTTCGCTTTTGCAGGTGCTCGATCGCTTCATGGCCGCAGGCAGCGGCCACCAAATGGTAATCAAGGCCCTTCAGCAATTCGCACAGGCTGCTCAGAATTCTGGGATTGTCGTCCACCAGCAGCAAGCGGGCCTGCTGCTGGTCCGGCAGCGGGAGGCTTTCGGGCGCTATGATTTGCATCATGTCAGGCTGGGGCCAGAGCGTGGGCGCTTGA
>JBIODP010000113.1:0-7394 GCA_044445195.1 Burkholderiales bacterium
ACTGGGAAAGGCAACAAAAAAGCGGTTGCAAAAACACGAAAAATCACGCATTCTTGACCCCCGTTCGAGCCCCTGATTTGGCGATTCATAGTGGCGCCATTATGCCGAAAACAGGTGGCGCCTTAATGCCGAAAAGTGACATGCCGCAAGCAATCGAACGGCGCGCAATTCGTCCTGGTAGAATTGTTCACGCGATTCCGCCTGCTGAAGCTGTTCATCCTTCATCCGCAACATTTCCTCCTTCACATGCAACATGCCTTTCAGCGCATCCAGCTTGACTTGCAACACCTGCGCCGAATCGTTGTCTGACTGTGTTGCAGATGGTGTCTGATGTTGTTGCTTTGCGTTGTCTGATTCCACTACGCAACCAGATCGCTCATGGTCAGTTTATCTTGGATTGCGACCAACTATTCGTGCAGGGTTCAAATAGTCAAATGAGGATTTTTTCCCACGATAATGATCTTAAACCTGCAAATGCTGAACAGATTAGAGCAGCGGCGGAAAATTGTATGAATCTTTCAAACGACATTTCTCGATGCCTTGCATTGATTCAGATGTCGAAAATGAAAGTGCCGCATTCAATAAATCAACCAGTAAAGACGGGTATGTTTTGATCATTGAACGAAGATGGAATCGTGTGAGCGATTGAATCTTCCGAGCGGTTGTTGCGAATATTACCCACTTGGGTAATATTTGGGTAATAAACAAATAAAAAAGGGTTTGCGATTCCTCGCAAACCCTTATGTATTGTGGCTCCCCGACCTGGACTCGAACCAGGGACCTGCGGATTAACAGTCCGTCGCTCTACCGACTGAGCTATCAGGGAACAGCAGAACCGCTATTATAGACGCAATTTATTGCGTATGTCAAAGTTTTGACACACAGTATTTATTGGGGGAATCGAACCCATCGCTTCGATTCCCCCTTTTCGGTTTTTTACAGCACTTTGGCGATGGCATCCGCCACGCGGTCGATGTTTTGCGAGTTCAGCGCAGCGATGCAGATGCGGCCGGTATCTATTGCGTAGATTGAAAACTCGTCGCGCAGGCGGTCTACCTGGGCTTTGGTGAGCCCGGAGTAGGAGAACATGCCGCGTTGCTTGATTACAAAGTCAAAATTGTGGCTGGGCGCTTTTTCTTTCAATTGTTGAACCAATGCCGTGCGCATTTCACGGATGCGCACGCGCATGCCGCCCAGTTCCCGTTCCCATGTGGCGCGCAGTTCCGGGGTGGCAAGGGCGGTGGCGACAATCTGGCCGCCGTGGATAGGCGGGTTGGAGTAGTTGGTGCGCACTACGCGTTTCAATTGCGACAACAGGCGCGCTGCTTCTTCGGCGCTGTGGGCGACGATGCTTAATGCGCCGACCCGCTCACCGTATAGCGAGAACGACTTGGAGAACGAGTTGGAGACCAACAGCGGGCCGCCGGCCTGGGCGAACAGGTCGACTACCTTGCCGTCGGCTTCAATGCCGTCGCCGAAGCCCTGGTAGGCCATGTCGAGGAACGGGATCAGGCCGTGTTGCGTGACAACCTGAATGACTTCGGCCCATTGGGCGTCGGTCAGGTCGGCTCCTGTCGGGTTGTGGCAGCAGGCGTGCAGCAGCACGATAGCGCCGCTGGGCATGCTCTTCAATGCGGTCAGCATGCCGGCAAAATTAACGCCGCGGGTGGCCGCATCGTAGTACGGATAATTGTTGACGACGAAACCGGCGGATTCAAACAGCGCGCGGTGGTTTTCCCAGCTTGGATCGCTGATCCAGACCTGCGAATTCGGCGAAAAACGCTTGAGGAAGTCTGCGCCCAGCTTCAGGGCGCCGGTGCCGCCCAAGGCTTGCACGGTGACGGCGCGCTTTTCCGTGACGACGGCGCTGTCGGCGCCGAATACCAGTTCCTGCACCGCTTTATCATAGGCGGCCAAGCCGTCGATCGGCAAGTAGGTGCGCGGCGCGGCTTTTTCCATCAGCAGTGCTTCGGCCTTCTTGACGCACTCCAGCAGCGGCACCTTGCCGTTATCGTCATAATAAACCCCGACGCCGAGGTTGATCTTATTCGGGTTTTTGTCGGCGTTATATGCTTCGGTAATGCCGAGGATAGGGTCGCGCGGCGCCATTTCTATGGCGGCGAACAAGGGGGAAGCTTGAGTGGCGTTCATCGTGATAATATGAAAAGTTGGCTGCAAAATACCGCTTTGCAGTGGAGTTGTGGGCGGTGAATAGATTCCTCATTGTACCAAATACCAAAGGTCGAAAGAGCATGGTTGATTTAACACCAGTTTCCGCGCCGGGCAGCGATTCCAAAATCGTGTCGTTTCCCGATTCGCCGTTCCGCCTGTGCCAGCCCTTTCTGCCGGCCGGGGATCAGCCGCAGGCTATCGCCAAGCTGGTGGAAGGAATCAATGACGGCTTGTCTTACCAAACCTTGCTGGGGGTGACCGGCTCCGGCAAGACGTATACGATGGCCAACGTGATCGCCCGTTTGGGGCGGCCGGCCATCGTTTTTGCGCCGAACAAGACGCTGGCGGCCCAGTTGTACAGCGAGTTCCGCGAATTTTTTCCGCAGAATGCAGTGGAGTATTTCGTCAGCTATTACGATTATTACCAGCCGGAAGCGTATGTGCCGCAGCGCGATTTGTTTATCGAGAAAGATTCGTCGATCAACGAGCATATCGAGCAAATGCGCCTGTCGTGCACCAAATCGCTGATGGAACGGCGCGACGTGGTCATCGTGGCGACGGTGTCGGCAATCTACGGTATCGGCAACCCGAATGAATATCACAAGATGATCCTGACCTTGCGCACCAAGGACAGGATCAGTCAACGCGATGTGATTGCGCGCCTGATCCAGATGCAATACACCCGTAACGAGGTCGATTTCGGGCGCGGCACGTTCCGCGTGCGCGGCGACACCATCGATATTTTTCCGGCCGAACATGCCGACCTGGCGATACGGATCGACATGTTCGACGACCAGATAGACAGCCTGCAACTGTTCGATCCGCTGACCGGCCGCGTAAGGCAAAAGATTCCGCGCTTTACCGTCTACCCCGGTTCCCATTATGTGACGCCGCGCGAGACGGTGCTGCGGGCGATCGAGACGATCAAGGCGGAGCTGCGCGAGCGCCTGGAATTTTTTCGACAGCAACACAAATTGATCGAAGAACAGCGGCTGGAGCAGCGCACCCGCTTCGACCTGGAGATGATGCAGGAGATCGGGTTTACCAAGGGCATTGAAAATTATTCGCGCCACTTGAGCGGCGCCAAGGCGGGTGAACCGCCACCGACTCTGGTCGACTATTTGCCGACGGATGCGTTGATGTTTCTCGACGAGTCGCATGTGTTGATAGGGCAGCTTAACGGCATGTACAACGGCGACCGCGCGCGCAAGACCAATCTGGTGGATTACGGCTTCCGGTTGCCGTCGGCGCTGGACAACCGGCCGCTGCGTTTCGATGAATTCGAAGGCAAGATGCGGCAAACGGTGTTTGTATCGGCGACGCCGGCCGACTATGAAAACACGCATGCCGGGCAGGTGGTCGAGCAAGTGGTGCGGCCAACCGGATTGATCGATCCCGCCATCAGCGTGCGGCCGGCCAGCAGCCAGGTGGATGATTTGATTTCCGAAATCAGCGACCGCGTGAAGAAGAACGAGCGCGTGCTGGTGACCACGCTGACCAAGCGCATGGCCGAGCAATTGACCGAATTTCTGGAAGATAACGGCATCAAGGTGCGTTACCTGCACAGCGATGTGGAAACCGTGGAACGGGTTGAGATCATTCGCGACTTGCGGCTGGGCGCCTTTGATGTGCTGGTAGGCATCAACTTGCTGCGCGAAGGCCTGGATTTGCCGGAAGTGTCGCTGGTGGCGATTCTGGATGCCGACAAGGAAGGCTTTTTGCGTTCGGAACGCAGTCTGATTCAAACCATAGGCCGCGCTGCGCGCAATTTGAACGGCATGGCAATTTTGTACGGCGATAAAGTCACCGATTCAATGCGCCGGGCGATAGATGAAACGGAACGCCGCCGCAATAAGCAAATTGCGTTTAATGCCGCCAATAACATCACGCCGATAGGTATCAAGAAGGGCATCAGGGATTTGATCGACGGCGTATACAGCATGCAAGAGGTGCGTGAGGAATTGCAGGCGGCGCAGGAACATGCCAGGTACGACGCCATGAGCGAAAAACAGGCCGCCAAGGAAATCAAGCGCCTGGAAAAAGTGATGCAGGATCATGCAAAGAATCTGGAGTTTGAACAGGCCGCGCAGGTGCGCGATCAATTGCATTTGTTGAAGCAACAGTTGTTCGGCGCACCGGGGGCGGATAGTGCGTTATTAAATGCAGGATTCGCCGGATAAACCATGTCATCGGCCATTTCCTTCGCCATTATCGAACTGCATGAGGAAGCGCTTGAGAAAGCGCTTGAACTAGCCGACCCTTCATGGCGCCCCATTTTACGGCGCGGCCTGGAGGCGATTGCCGATGCCGATCAGTCTTATTTCCCCGCACTGATGGCGGACCATTACCTGCCAACCGGAAACAGGTTATTTGCCGCATTCGCGCAACCGCTGGAGCGGGTGCGCTACGTGCTGGTCGGCGAGGGGCCTTATCCGCGTTCGGAGAGCGCCACCGGGTTTTGTTTCATGGATGGCGCCGTAGGCGATTTGTGGTCGGAAAGCGGATTGTCGAAACAGGTCAATCGGGCCACGTCGCTACGCAATTTCATGAAGATGCTGCTGGTTGCCGATAAACAATTGGTTGAAGGGCACACCAGCGGTCCGGCAATGGAGCCGGTTGCGCGCAGCGCGCGGTTGGCAGGTTCGCCCATGATCCAGACGCTGGCGGATCTGCACGATAACCTGACCAGGCAAGGATTCCTGCTGTTGAATGCCGCGCTGGCATTTCGTCCGCATGTGCCGCCGGTCAAGGAAGCGAAGGCGTGGCGTCCGTTCCTGCAAACAGTGCTGGCGGCGCTGGCTGCTTCGGCTGAGTGCGAAGTGCCGCCTACGCTGGTATTATGGGGAAAAATTGCGGAGCAACTGCAGGCATTGCCGACCGTTGGCCGATTTCCACAGGCCATCTCCGAACACCCGTACAACCTGTCTTTTATTGCCAATCCGCTCATGCAAAACTTGTTTGGCGCGATGCATTTGCTGCAAAAAGAGGGATAATAGAGCCTTCTTATTCTTGCGCAGTGCGCCACTTGCCGCCAGAGCGGTTCCACCCCGCATTTTTGCTGTACCTGATAAAATTATTCAAGTATGTTATACTTGACTAAAATGGTCCAGTATTAAGACATATTCTGTTATGTCCATACTGAAATTTATCATGCTGGATATCATCGGGAAATACGGAACAGGAGTGAAGGCTTATGCGTCTAACTACTAAAGGCCGTTTTGCAGTGACTGCAATGATAGACTTGGCAATGCGCCAAGGCAGAGGGCCAGTCACGCTCGCCGGAATCAGCCAACGGCAGGGAATTTCATTGTCTTACCTGGAGCAGCTGTTTGGCAAGCTGCGCCGGCATGAAATTGTTGAATCCGTGCGCGGTCCCGGCGGCGGCTATAATCTGGCGCGCTTGCCGGAAGATGTGACGGTTGCCGATATCATTATCGCAGTAGACGAGCCGCTGGATGCTACGCAATGCGGCGGCAAAGAAAATTGTCAGAGCGCTAATCTCGAACAGGGCGTGCCATGCATGACGCATGATCTCTGGTCGACCCTGAACGCCAAGATGGTTGAATACCTGGATTCGGTTTCACTGAAAGATTTAGTCGATCAGCAAAAACCGGAAGCGGCCGAGCGCCATGTCGTCGTTGTACACCGTTCCCATGCGGCGGTTTGAGTGGAGTAAATAGTGATGAACGCCCCGCTGAAAAGCAGCCTGATCGATACCCTGAAGGCACCGCACTTTCCGATTTACCTGGATTATTCGGCCACTACCCCGATTGATCCGCGGGTCGTCGATAAAATGATTCCCTATCTGCGCGAGCAGTTCGGCAACCCGGCTTCGCGCAGCCATCAATTTGGCTGGACCGCAGAAAAGGCGGTGGAGGAAGCGCGGGAGCAGGTTGCTGCGCTGGTCAATGCCGATCCGCGTGAAATTATCTGGACTTCCGGCGCAACCGAAGGCAACAACCTTGCGCTCAAGGGAGCCGCGCAATTTTACAAGACCAAGGGCAAACACATCGTCACCGTCAAGACCGAGCATAAAGCGGTGCTCGACACCGTGCGCGAGCTGGAACGCCAGGGCTTCGAGGCGACCTACCTGCAACCGCAGGACAACGGCCTGATCACCATCGAGCAGGTGGCGGAAGCGATCCGCCCGGATACGATACTGGTGTCGGTGATGCTGGTGAATAATGAAATCGGCGTGATCCAGCCTATCGATGAAATCGGCGAATTGTGCCGCAGCAAGGGCATCATTTTCCATTGCGATGCGGCGCAGGCGACCGGCAAGGTGCATATCGACCTGGAAAAAACCAAGGTTGACCTGATGACCTTTACCGCGCATAAGACTTACGGCCCCAAAGGCGTCGGCGCGTTATACGTGCGGCGCAAACCGCGGGTACGCATCGAGCCGCAAATGCATGGCGGCGGTCACGAGCGCGGCTTGCGCTCCGGCACCCTGCCGACGCACCAGATCGTCGGCATGGGCGAAGCTTTCCGGATTGCCAGGGAAGAAATGGATGGCGAGATCATTCGCATCAAGGGCTTGCGCGACCGTCTTGCCAAAGGCCTGCAGGAGATGGAAGAGGTCTACATCAACGGCGACCTGGAACACCGCGTGCCGCACAACCTGAATGTGAGTTTCAATTACGTCGAAGGCGAATCCCTGATCATGGCGATCAAGGATCTGGCGGTGTCATCCGGTTCGGCCTGCACCTCGGCCAGCCTGGAACCGTCTTACGTATTACGCGCGCTTGGCCGTAGCGACGAATTGGCGCATAGTTCGATCCGTTTCACCTTCGGGCGTTTCACGACCGAAGAAGAGATTGACTTCACGATCGATTTGATCAAGGAAAAAGTGGCAAAACTACGCGAGCTATCGCCGCTTTGGGATATGTATAAAGAAGGGATCGACATCAGCGCGATCCAATGGGCGGCACACTGATCCGGTGCCGGATTAAAGTTCGGATTAAAGAATAGGAGCATAAAATGTCTTACTCGGAAAAAGTTCTCGATCACTACGAACACCCTCGCAATGTCGGCGTTTTCGACAAGGGTGACGACACCGTCGGTACCGGCATGGTTGGCGCGCCGGCCTGCGGCGACGTGATGAAACTGCAAATCAAGGTTGGCGCCGACGGCGTGATTCTGGATGCGAAGTTCAAGACCTACGGCTGCGGCTCGGCGATTGCATCGTCGTCGCTGGTGACTGAATGGGTCAAGGGAAAGAC
>JBIODP010000114.1:0-7291 GCA_044445195.1 Burkholderiales bacterium
AACGAACCGCCGCCTGCCAGGGAATTTTGCAAACCCGCCCAGAGTCCAGCAATAAAAATGAAGCCAATTAACATGAAATACCCAAAAACGATTTCATGTCGTTCGCCATGTTAAATCTCAACTCGGTCACCTCTTGTGCCCGGATGCGAGACGACCAGAAAATGAACGTCGTCGGATGATTCATTGATGAACTGGTGAGGTGTGCCTGGCGCTACTTCAATACCTTGTCCGGGTGACAAAGCGACGCGTTGCCCGTTTATTTCGATTATCGCAACTCCGCTCAAAATGAAAAAAAACTGGCGTGCCGTTGAGTGAAAATGACGCGTCTCTTTTGCCCCGGGCGGGACGCGTTCGGCGATAACAGACATCTCGGCATTTTTGACGAGATGCCAGCCATCGCAAACATCGCCCCAAGTGTAGTGCTCAGCAGATGATCGGTCGATGGCCTGGATTGACATATTCGCGGATAACTAACAGCAGGAAAATTTGTTCAGGCCCATTGCGACCTGCTGCTCAGGGTAGCACAAAACCAAATTAGAGTTCGAGTTTGTGAGCGCGGTGCGGGAGATTCGCTCAATGAAGCAACAGGCAATATTTTCATCGATTATGATGATGGTTGCTTCCCGTCCTGCGAGCATTCGCTGCAAACCTGGTTTCGTCCTGCATTCTTGGCCTTGTACAAAGCGGCATCAGCACACTTGAGGAGAATGTCGATCGTGGCATCCGTTGCATTACTGAAACTGGATACCCCGATCGAAATCGTAAAATGGAAGGGGGCGTCGCCTTCCAGCGTCACGAGTATGCTCTCGACCGCCAAACGCAACCGTTCCGCCACCTCCAGCGCCAGCTCACGCGTTGTTCTTGGCAACAATACCGCAAACTCCTCGCCGCCGATACGGCCAATGATATCGATTCCGCGCAAGGTGCGAAGACAAACTTCACTTAGCTTTTGCAATGTGGCATCACCGATATGATGCCCATAACTATCATTCACAGACTTAAAATTGTCCAGATCCAGCATGAGTAGCGAGAGAGGGTCGCCATGGCGTTTCGCTCGCGCAAGCGCCTGTTCAGCCAGCTCAAAGAAATGGCGCCGGTTATTCAGGCCGGTTAGCATATCGATGCGTGCCTGGCGCGCCAGCTCGCTCTCCAGCACCTTGCGCGCGGTCATGTCAAAAACGGTGCCGCGGCTCGCGACATAACGGCCTGCTGCATCGCGGATGGCAGTGCTGTTCAATAGAATGGGAAATACCGTACCATCCTTGCGGTTAATTTCGTACTCAAGATCGTGTACATACCCAAGTTCCTTGAAGCGTGAAAAATTTTTCTGAAAGGTGTGCAAGCTGCCGGGAGCAAGCAGATCGGAAAATCTCATTTTGCCAATCACTTCATCGCGGCGACAGCCCAGCCATTCCAGCTCGGTATCGTTCATTCTGGTAAAAAATCCATTTTCATCGAGCGAGTGATAGCCGCAAGGCGCATGCTGATACAAGTCCTCGATTTCTTCCGATGACTTTTTCAAGCGCTCCTCGGCATGCTTCGCTTCGGTAATGTCGTGCCATACCGTAACGGAACCAACGATGACGCCATTGACGTACAAGGGCCTGGAAGTTGCTTCAACTATGCCAGCAGAGCCGTCGCCCCGCTTACCCGTATAAAGTCCGCTGGAGACCTCGCCCTCTCGTAATGCGCGTACGGTGGGGAGATCGGAAAACACCAATGGACCGCCATCCAGTTTTTGGCATGAAACGCGTTGGAGTATTTCCTTGTTGTTAAGGCCAACGGGATCGAATCCATAAATTTTGGCGAATGATGGATTGACCCTGCGTACATTCATTCCCATGTCGAACATCAGGATCGCGTCATCATGCGATGCCAGAATAGCTTCCACTTCGGCTGCATTTTTGTTTGCCTCATACAGCGACTGAGCCAGCGCCAGCTCATTCCGCTGAGTTTCGCTGAGGTCGCGGACAATCATGACGGTTCTGATATTTCCTTCAGTGTCAGTGAACTGTGCCGAGCTTATTGCTCCGGGAAATCGGGTGCCATCGCCATGTATAAAAACAAGTTCGCCTCGTGCCCTGCCCGTGCGGGCACGCTCCGCCCGCAAATCATTCAGTTGGGGAGACGATTCGTCAACCAGCCCGGAGCGGCCGGCGTTGCAAATTTCTTCTTCAGTCAGGCCAAACAGTTCGCATGCTGCAGGGTTTGCAGCAAAAATAGCGCCATCCGGAGCGGTAAGCAGCATGGCTTCCATGCTGTGCTCGAAGAACGCGCGATAGAAGTTTTCAGTATGCACAGAAGCCATGGTGGAGACGATCCTCTTAGTCCAGAGCACTCTTTCCGAGCGGCGCAATGATTATCTATTGCACCGTATGTGGTCATAATACGCTACCGGACCTGATAATGGCTAACTTGCTAATCCAGAAGCCCCGCTTTCGATGAGCGGTATTATTCAGATTGAAAACAACCGACGTTAGTTTCAGATGGGCAGGCACTCTCCCTGTCCATGGTGGAATTTACCATTGCCGGCAAGTAGGCCGAGCGAAACTCTGCAGGCATTCGTCTCACCCCGCCGTTGCTTACTTCTATGCACACCAATTCCCAGCGAGCACGGAGAACGGTTGCCTGATCCCGCTGCCTGACCAATTGGAATCGGCGCTCCATGGTAATTTTGCCGTCGCTGTGGAGCAGCCAGGTTGCCAGGATGAGCTTGTCGTTCAAGGTCGTGGGGAGCAGGTAGTCGTATTCGCCCCGCCGTATCGCCATGGCGCGGTCTAGCCGGTGATAGTCTGCCAGGCAAAGGCCGAGCGCTTCCGAATGCGCCCATCCGATTTTCTCGCACCACTGAACATAGACCGCATTGTTGGTGTGATGTAAACCGTCAATGTCATCTGGTTGCGGCTCCAATGGCAGCGTGAACGGTCGTGGATAATCCCAAGCCATGATTGTTCCTTCTAAATCGCGCTATCCGGTTTTTCATTGAACAAAGACAATCACCCCTCTCGCATTGCGGCCGCCGGCCAGATCGGAAAACGCCTGCGGCGCTTCGTCGATGGCGTAGGTTCTCGTAATTAACTCATCGAGTTTTAAGCGCTTGGCGCGATAGAGGCCGATCAGGCGCGGAAAGTCTTCGCGTGGCCGGGCCGAACCGAAATAGCTCCCGGTCAAGGTTTTCTCTTCGAAGGTGAGACTGGCGGTGCGAATTGAGGTCATGTCCTTTGGGCCGGCCACCCCGACGACGACCGCTTTGCCTCCTTTGCGCAGGACGCCATATGCTTGTGCGGCGATCTCGCCCATGCCCACGCATTCGAAAGCATAATCGCTGCCGCCACCCGTCAATTTGCGTACCGATTTAACCAAATTTTCTTCTGCTTGGGCATTGACCGTATGGGTAGCGCCGAAGGTACGCGCCATTTCCAGCTTGGCATCGGACGTGTCGACCGCGACGATCATGGCAGCGCCGGCGATCGCGCAGCCTTGAATTGCGTTGAGCCCGACGCCGCCGCAGCCGAATACCACGGCGATCGAACCAGGTTCCACTTTCGCGGTGTTGATGACGGCGCCCACGCCGGTCATGACGCCGCACCCGATCAATGCGGCGCGATCGAGCGGAATGTCGGCAGCGATCTTGACGACGTTATCGATATGCAGCGTCGCATACTCGGCCATAACGCCGCAACCGGAAAACACATTGAGCGGATTGCCTGCCAGATCGCGCGTGCGCACCGTGCCGTCAGGCAGTGTGATGGCGGCTTTTCCTGCCTGGTCGCAAAGTTGAGGGCGGCCGGTCTGGCAGTAGCGGCACTTGCCGCACATGCTGACGAACGAACTCAGGACGTGGTCGCCCACAGCGTATTCGGACACGCCGGCGCCGATTTCTGCGATGACGCCGGCACCCTCATGACCGAGCACAACCGGCGGTGGGAACGGAATGGTGCCATTGGTTGCCGACAGATCGCTGTGGCAGACGCCGCAGGCTGCCAGCCTGATCATTACTTCTCCCTGGCGTGGCAATTCAACGTCGATTTCTTCCACAACAACCGGTTTGCCAATTTCGCGGCACAGTACCGCCCTGGCGCGTTGATATTTTGTTTCAGACATGGAACACCTTTCCAGGATTCGTTATCAGGCCGTGATAGCCTCACAATCCACCGTGAAAAGCCGTAGGGCGCAAAGGGTTTTATCTATTGCACCATGTGTGACCGTGACGCGCTACCATAGTACGCAACTGTAACATGCGGTGTTGATGCGACAGTCTCCCATCGCCCAACTTCTGCTAGTGCGCTGCACAAATTTGTCATTAATTTCTATAAAGCAAAACCTTCAAAAAACGCAGCAAGCTCCAAATCGCATGACAAAACTTATTAAACAGTCTATTTTTCCCGTAAATTATGTCGTTTATTTCATTAAATTGAAATAATAAGTAAGAAATTGACGTTAAGAATCTGGAATATGCGGCATATTTGATATACATTATATTGGTGCGCTGCACAATTTAATGCAGTGAGTGTGGAGGTTGCCGTGAATTCAAAAAATATGATGCCGGGGCTGGCCAAGGCGGGCGCCGCAGGTAGTTTGCAGGAAAACAGTGCCATGACCCGGTCGGTAATTCGGGTTAAAGAAGTGCCCGAGCGGGACCGGAGACGGTTGTTGATGCATTTTCTGGCTTTAGGAGAACACGACCGGCTGTTGCGGTTTGGCGTCGTCTTGCCGGATGAATCGATTACCCGCTACGTGCAACACATCGATTTTTCACACGACACCGTTTTTGGCGTGTATGACGCTACCTTGCATCTGGTAGGCGTCGGTCATCTGGCCTTTGCCCCACGCGAGACGCTGCCATTGGCTGCCGGTGCAACCGTCAAGGAACGCGTTGCGGAATTTGGCGTCTCGGTTTCGGAATCTGCGCGCGGCATGGGGGTCGGGTCAAAGCTGTTTGAGCGGGCGGCAATGCATTGCCGCAACGCCGATGTCGATACGCTCTATATGCATTGCCTTGCCTCCAATCAAACCATGATGCATATCGCCAAGAAAGCCGGAATGCAAATCCAGCATGATCGGGGTGAGGCCGATGCTTACCTGAAACTGCTGCCGGCTAATCCAGCCAGCGTGCTGCAGGAGGCGGTGGAAGAGCAGGTTGCCAGTCTCGATTACACGCTCAAAGCCAATACCCGCACAGCGATCGAATTTCTGGGTCGCATGCCGGGGTTCAAACACTGACGGCGATCGAATTAAGCCTAGCTTGAGGCCGGGCTTGGGCCTGAGTTTGAATCGCGAAATTGCCGATAGCCGCGCGCCCGCAGTTCGCAAGCGGGGCAGGCGCCGCAACCGTAGCCCCACTCGTGCAATGTGCCGCGTGTTCCCAGGTAACAGGTATGGGTGTCTTCGCGGATGAGTTCAATCAGCGGCGCCCCGCCCAGGCGGTTTGCCAGTGCCCAGGTTTGCGCCTTGTCTATCCACATTAGCGGGGTTTCCAGCTTAAAGCGGGTTGCCATGCCCAGATTGAGCGTTACCTGCAAGGCTTTTATCGTATCGTCGCGACAGTCCGGATATCCGGAGAAATCGGTTTCGCACATGCCGCCCACCAGCACGTCTGCATGCCGGCGATAGGCGACAGCGGCGGCCACCGTCATGAACAGCAAATTACGGCCGGGCACAAAGGTATTGGGCAAGCCGTTGTCTTGCATGGCAATTTCCACTTCCTGTGTCAACGCAGTGTTCGAAATTTTGGCAATCACGGATAAATCGACGACATGATCTTCGCCCAGCCTGGCATCCCAGTCAAGGGATAGCGCGCGCAATTTCTGCAACACGGTTGGCCGCACACTCAGTTCGACAGCATGCCGTTGGCCGTAATCGAAGCCGATGGTCTCGACCGCGGCATAGTGCGTCAATGCCCAGGCCAGGCAGGTTGTCGAGTCTTGCCCACCGCTAAACAGCACCAGGGCGCGGTTGGAGAAAGTCATGTCAGGTTCCCGATTTAGCGACATTGTCCAACAGTTGCTCAATGTAATCGCCATTCTGTTCGGTAAAACGCAATCGTACCGGGTACCATTCCAGTGATGGCGCCAGCCAGATATCAATTTGCTGCTCCTTGGCGTCGGGCGGCGGCATTTTGATCACATGCACCGCGTTCATCTCTCCCAGAGGCGTGCGTATGCTTTCCGGCTTGCCGACCTTGAACGACCACAATTCAGCATCATGCTGACCGGCCACAAAAAAGTTCCATTGAGAATTTTCCCTGAATTTCCCGGGTGCCGCCCGTGCCACGGCGATCAATTGCCAAATGGCGCTGTTGCGGTCCTGTTCGCCGCCTTTGATGGCGTAAGTGTCGCCATTCGTGCTGAAGCTGATGAGTTTGCTTTGCCGGTCGAATAGCGTGGTAGTGGCGTCTTTGCGGAAGCGTTTTTCAGTAAAATTGACTGGTGCCAGGCCAAATTCATCAATGGCGCCTGTACTTTTTTCGCTGAGAATTTTTCCGAGCAGTTGCGCCCGGGTTTCGGTATCGATCTGGAATGCGTTGCCGGTCACGTTCCACTTCAAAGTGGCATTGCCGCTAAGCAATAACCCGCTTTGCTGAGCCCGGATCGAATAACCGAGATCGGCCGATGGCGGCAGATTGAATTTGCGCTTTTCGGCAGGATGGTCGATTTCCGTTGCCGACGCTGCCAGAGCGGCGCAGGCCAGGATGGCGGACGTCATGAATTTCAATACAAAGTGGGCCATTAAATTTGTCCGGTATATAAAAAAGTAAAGTCGAAAAAGGTAAAGTCAGAGAGTGTAAGCCAGACAGGCAAGTCAGCGCGTCGATTCAGCGTGCGCGCCAGCAAGCAGCGCCGGGTGGAATGATGACATCGACAGATCCAGATAGTCGCCGTTTTTATCCGTGGTACGCACCCTGACCGGGCACCACGCATATTGCGGCGCCAGCCAGATGTCGATTTTCTGATCGTAGGTGCCGGCACGTGGGGAGCGCACTACGTGCCAGGCCAGCGTCTTTCCATCGCCGACGTCGATTTCCTCCTGATCGACGACAAGAATACTCCAAAGGTCGCCATCGCGCACCCCAGCGACAAAGAGATCGATTTGCGCGCCGGGAACGAATTTTTCATGGTCGCCGCGGCCGATGCCCGCCAGTTGCCAGATGATGCTGCCGCGGTCCTGCTCGCCGCCTTTGAGCGGATAGGAAACCGTCGACGCTGAAAAGCTGATGTTATTGCGCTCGTCGCGATTGAAATGGGTATTGGTTTCCGAGCGGAGCATGTGCTTTTCGCTATACAGCACCGGA
>JBIODP010000115.1:0-7275 GCA_044445195.1 Burkholderiales bacterium
GGAGCCCGGGTACAAGGCTGCCCCCGGCAAACCGGCAATTTCCAGCGCCAGTAAATTGTGGCAAGCCGTTACGCCGGAGCCGCATTGCATGACACTGGCTTCAGGCGTGTCGATCAATGCGGTAAAGTCGGCGCGTAATTGTTCGGCTGGTTTGAAGCGGCCGTCTACCTGCAAATTGTCCTTGAAAAAGCGATTCTTCGCGCCGGGAATATGACCGCCGACTGCATCCAGCGCTTCATTTTCGCCGCGAAAACGGTCCGGCGCGCGCGCATCGATTACGGTGCACACCGGGTGCGCCAGATTGGCGACTAAATCGTCCGCGGTGACGATCGATGCCAGCGCGGTCCGGTCAATCAGATTGCCGTGCGGTTTCGATGCAGTTGCAGCAAAAAGCGGCAAGTCTTGCGCGCTCCACGCTGGCAAGCCGCCGTCCAGCACAGCAACGGCAGCATGCCCGACCCAACGCAACATCCACCATAGGCGCGCGGCAAACATGCCTGCCTGCGCATCGTAAGCAATCACTTGCGTGTCTTGATCGATACCCCAGTTGCGCAAGGTTTCGATGAAAGCGTCGCGTGCGGGCAGCGGGTGGCGGCCGCGGAATTCACCGCCGGGCCCGGGGCTCTTGTCGGATAAGTCGCGATCCAGGTGCGCGAATTGCGCGCCGGGAATATGGCCTGCTGCATAAGCGTTGAGGCCGGCATCCGGATCGGCTAAATCGTGGCGGCAATCAAGCACGACCCAATTCGGATTAGAAATATTTTGCGCTAATTCTGCGGCGGTAATTAGTGTGGTGTACTGCATTTCCGTATTGTCTCCTGCTAATCGAGCGGGATCTGGCTTCGGTACCATTCGTGAAAGTGCTGCATGCCGTCTTCCATCGGCGACTGGTAGGGGCCGACTTCGCTGGTTCCCCGGTCCAGCAGGATGCGTCGCCCGGCATCCATGCGCAGCGCGATTTCATCGTCCTCGATGCAGGTCTCCATGTAGGCTTGCCGCTCGGCTTCAATAAAATCGCGTTCGAACAAAACGATTTCTTCAGGGTAGTAAAACTCGACCACATTGGTACTTTTTTGCGGCCCGTTCGGCCAAACGGTGGACACCACCAGCACATGCGGATACCACTCGACCATGATATTCGGATATAGCGTCAGCCAGATCGCGCCATAGGGCGGTACCACGCCGTTGCGGAATTTGAGCACCTGCTCCTGCCACTTTTGGTAGACAGGCGTGCCGAATCTGGAGAGCCCGTGATTGACGCCTACCGTTTGGACGCTATAACGGTCGCCGAATTTCCAGCGCAAATCCGCACAACTGACGAAGCTGCCGAGACCCGGGTGAAACGGTTCAACGTGATAATCTTCCAGATAGATTTCTATGAAAGTCTTCCAGTTGTAGTCGCATTGATGCACTTCCACCTTATCCAGCATGTAACCGCTGAAATCCAGATCCTTGGCGACCTCAAGACCGGACAGGATATTGCCGATGTCGACGCCATTGCGCTCGAACAGCAAACCGTTCCAGCTTTGCAGCGGCGTTTGGGTCAGATTCAGGCACGGCGTCTGGTCGAAATGCGGCGCCCCGATCAATTCGCCCTTCAGGTCGTAAGTCCAGCGATGCAATGGGCACACAATGTTCCGGGCGTGACCGCGCCCATTGAACATTTTCGCCTGGCGATGACGGCAGACGTTAGAAAGCAATGCAATGCCGTTTTGATCGCGCACCAGCATGCGGCCTTCGTTTTCAGATGGCAATGTAGCGTAGTCGCCGACATTCGGCACCATCAATTCGTGGCCAACGTAATGCGGGCCTTGACGGAAAAGCTGCTGTATTTCCTGTTGCAACAGTGCATCGTCAAAATAGACGCTGACCGGAAGTTGCGCGTCGGACCGCGCGAGCTTGGCAATAGTAGCCAGTTCGGACATCCCCACCCCCCAAATTAATTCGCACCAACCTAAGAGAGAAAGAATCCGCAAAAACCTGTGTTCAAATAAAATGAAAAGGAAATTTTGGACAGAACCGTGAATTATACTTCAATTAAGGGAAATGAACTATCCAATTATGGCGATGAACAAGCCTGCATGCGGAATTACCATAAAAATTGCCGCTTGTCCGATGCGGAACAGAGCAAAAGCAGGTTGCTGCGACTTGATCGGTCAGTTTGATCTAAAATATCGGACATCCTTCTTTTTATAGCTGTTATGACCAAGAAACCCGCACGCACGGAATCGCCCGCGACTTTTGAAGATTCAATGGCGGAATTGCAACAATTGGTCTCGCAAATGGAAGCCGGTGAATTGGCCTTGGAGGCATCTGTCGCAGCATATAAGCGTGGCTCGGAACTGGTTAAAACTTGTTTGGCGCAACTCGACAAGGTCGATAGTCAGGTCAAGGTGCTGGAAGGCGACATGCTGAAGCCGTTTGTTGCCAATGCCAATACAGCCGATGCAGGAGAGACAGGCGAGGCTGAAGCATGACAAGCTTCCCGCTATGGATGAAGGCAGTTCAGGCTATCATGGAAAAGGCGCTGGCGGATTACCTGCCGGACGCCGCCGAAGTTCCGGCGCGTTTGCATGAGGCGATGCGCTATGCAGTCCTGGATGGCGGCAAGCGGGTGCGCCCATTGCTGGTGTTTGCCGCAGGCGAATTATTCGGCGCAGATCCGGCTGCACTGGCGCGCGCCGGCGCAGCGGTTGAAATGATCCATGCCTATTCGCTGGTGCATGACGATATGCCCTGCATGGATAACGATGCGCTGCGGCGCGGCAAGCCCACCGTGCATGTTAAATATGATGAAGCGACCGCCCTGCTGGCGGGCGATGCGTTACAGGCGCAGGCCTTCCTGATATTGTCGGAAGAGGGCATGGCGGACGCGGCGCGCCAATTGGCGATGTTGCGCCTGCTGGCGCATGCAGCCGGTTCGGCAGGCATGTGCGGGGGACAGGCGATTGATCTGGCGAGCGTCGGCATCGTATTGTCGTTGCCGCAACTGGAACAAATGCACAGGCTGAAAACCGGCGCATTGCTGCGGGCGTCGGTGATGCTGGGAGCATGGTCGGCCAAGGCCTTGTCGGATGACGAAATTGCTGCGCTGGACCGCTATGCCAGCGCAATCGGCCTGGCGTTCCAGGTGGTGGACGACATATTGGACGCGACCGCGGATTCGGGCGTACTGGGTAAAACGGCCGGCAAGGACGCGGCCGACAACAAGCCGACTTATGTAAGCATTTTGGGTTTGGACGCCTCCCGCGCGTTGGCCGGGAAATTGCGCGACGATGCTTATCGCGCAATCGAGCAGTTTGGAAATCAAGCAGAGCGGTTACGCGAACTCGCGGACCTGATCGTGCAGCGGAAAGCCTAGTATGGATTTACTCAAGAACATAAATTCGCCGAATGACCTAAAACGGCTATCGCGCACGCAATTGCATGCGCTGGCGGATGAATTGCGACAATTTGTGCTTGAGTCGGTATCCCAGACCGGCGGCCATTTGTCCTCTAATCTGGGCACGGTTGAACTGACGATCGCCTTGCATTACGTTTTTAACGCGCCGGAAGACCGGATCGTGTGGGACGTCGGGCATCAAACCTACCCGCACAAAATTCTGACCGGGCGGCGCGACAAGATGGCGGTGTTGCGCCAGCTCAACGGCATTTCCGGTTTCCCGAGCCGCGCCGAAAGCGAATACGACACTTTCGGCACCGCCCATTCGTCAACCTCGATCTCGGCCGCGCTCGGCATGGCCACAGCGGCAAAAATCAAGGGCGAAAGCCGGCGCGCGATTGCGGTGATCGGCGATGGCGCGATGACTGCAGGCATGGTATTCGAGGCGATGAACAATGCCGGCGTGCATGAAGACGTGAACCTATTGGTGATACTCAACGACAACGACATGTCGATCTCGCCGCCGGTTGGGGCGCTCAACCGTTACCTGGCGCGCCTGATGTCCGGTAAATTTTACGCAACCGCAAAAAACGTGGGCAGGACGGTGTTGCCGGGGCCGATGCGGGAATTGGCCAAGCGTCTTGAAGAGCATGCCAAAGGCATGGTGGTGCCAGCCACGTTGTTTGAAGAATTAGGATTTAATTACATAGGCCCGATCGACGGTCACGATCTGGAGTCGTTGATTCCGACGCTGCAAAATCTGAAAAAATTGAGCGGCCCGCAGTTTCTGCACGTGGTCACCAAAAAAGGCCAAGGCTATAAGTTGGCCGAGGCCGACCCCGTGCTGTATCACGGCCCGGGAAAATTTAATCCGGCAGAGGGCATCAAACCGTCCGCATCCGGCAAGAAGACCTATACGCAGGTGTTTGGCGATTGGCTGTGCGACATGGCGAGCGCCGACCAGCGGCTGGTTGGCATTACGCCGGCGATGCGCGAAGGTTCGGGCATGGTTCGTTTTGAGCAATGCTTTCCGGATCGTTACTTCGATGTTGGCATCGCCGAGCAGCATGCGGTGACTTTTGCCGCCGGTTTGGCGTGCGAAGGGATGAAGCCGGTGCTGGCGATTTATTCGACCTTCCTGCAACGCGGCTACGACCAGTTGATCCATGATGTCGCGCTGCAAAACCTGGATGTCACCTTTGCGCTGGATCGTGCCGGGCTGGTCGGGGCAGACGGCGCAACCCATGCCGGCAACTACGATTTGGCTTACCTGCGCTGCATTCCGAATATGGTGGTGATGGCGGCATCCGACGAAAACGAATGCCGGCAAATGTTGTCGACCGCTTTCCATTACCCGGGCCCCGCTGCGGTGCGCTACCCGCGCGGCGCAGGCATCGGCGCCGTCATTGAGCCAAAATTGAGCACGATACCGCTCGGTACCGGTGAAATTCGCCGGCGGGGAAAAGGCATTGCCATCCTGGCATTTGGCACCATGGTTGCCCCTGCTCTTGCTGCAGCGGAGGAACTGGATGCAACTGTCGCCAACATGCGTTTCGTCAAGCCGCTGGATGTCGATCTGGTCAAACAACTTGCCTTGAGCCATGAGGCGCTGGTGACGGTGGAAGAGGGTTGCATCATGGGTGGCGCCGGCGCGGCAGTGGCCGAGGCGCTGGCGGCAGCCGCGATCGTCAAGCCGCTGCTGCATTTGGGGCTACCGGATAAATTTATAGAGCAGGGCGATTGTGCGCAATTGCTCGCCATGTGCGGTTTGGATGCCCCCGGCATCGCGGCGTCGGTCCGGCAGCGTTTTGGTAAAGACGAGCCGCGTTTGGTCGTCAACAATTAATTAATAAAATGGACACCCGAATTAAACGGTGACCAGAAGGAAGTGTATGCGAGCTTGAATTAATTTCGCAGCGAACCGATCCAATCGTAACGCTTTCGCCTTCACTCCTGAATTGAGATTTCCATGTCGATCAACACCACCCAAATTCCCGGTTCGGCTGAACAAGTTCAGCCGTTTTCCGTCTTTCACTCGGAAGTACTGCCTGCGGCATCCGCTTTGCGAGAGGCGGTCACCGCAGCGTACCGGTGCGATGAGCGTCAAGCGGTACGCTGGCTGCAATCGCAAGTCGGTTCCGACGCCTCGTTCAAACTCTCGACCCGGGTACTGGCGCGCAGCCTGGTCGAATCGGTGCGCGCAAAGCGCGAGCGGGCCTCGGGTGTCGATGCGTTGATGCATGAATTCTCCCTATCGTCGGAGGAGGGAGTGGCCTTGATGTGCCTGGCTGAAGCCTTGCTGCGCATACCGGATCATCAAACCGCCGACCGCTTGATCGCCGATAAAATCAGCAAAGGCAATTGGCGCCGCCATCTCGGAGAATCGCCCTCGCTGTTCGTCAACGCAGCGACCTGGGGCCTGTTGATTACCGGAAAATTGGTTTCGACCAGTAGCGAGCAGGGTCTGGGTTCGGCGATGACAAAATTGATTGCGAAGGGCGGCGAACCATTGATACGCAAGGGCGTCGATCTCGCGATGCGGATGCTCGGAAACCAATTCGTGACTGGCCAGACGATCGGCGAGGCGCTTGAAAACAGCCGTGAAAACGAAGCGCGCGGTTATCGCTATTCATACGACATGCTGGGCGAGGCCGCGCTTACCGAACACGATGCGGCGCGATACTTCGGGGCGTACGAACAGGCGATCCACGCGATCGGCCGTGCTTCAAACGGCCGCGGCATCAAGGACGGCCCGGGCATATCGGTCAAATTATCGGCCTTGCATCCGCGCTATTCAAGAGCCCAGCGTGGGCGGGTAATGCACGAGATGCTGCCGCGCCTGAAGCAGTTGGCGATGCTGGCAAAGCAGTACGGCATCGGTTTGAACATAGACGCGGAGGAGACCGAGCGCCTCGAATTGTCGCTCGACATCCTGGATGCGCTGGCTTTCGATGCCGACTTGAACAACTTCGACGGCATTGGCTTCGTGGTTCAAGCTTACCAAAAACGTAGCCCATACGTGGTCGATTACCTGGTCGACCTGGCGCGCCGAAGCGGCCGCAAATTGATGGTCAGGTTGGTGAAGGGGGCATATTGGGACGCTGAAATAAAGCGCGCTCAAATGGACGGCTTGTCATCCTATCCGGTGTACACGCGTAAAGCCTACACGGATATTTCGTACCTGGTCTGCGCCAGGAAATTGCTGGCGGCAACCGATGCGATTTACCCGCAATTC
Organism: Burkholderiales bacterium; assembly: GCA_044445195.1. Classification (GTDB taxonomy): domain Bacteria; phylum Pseudomonadota; class Gammaproteobacteria; order Burkholderiales; family Burkholderiaceae_D; genus PKWO01. The sequence continues at coordinate 6,618 of JBIODP010000115.1, forward strand.
GCCACCCATAATGCGCACACGCTGGCTTGGATCCATACCTGGGCAAAACAACAGGGCGTATCCGGGTATGAATTTCAATGCTTGCATGGGATGGGCGAAACCCTATACGATCAGGTGGTCGGGAAAAATGCATTGAACATTCCTTGCCGTATCTATGCGCCCGTTGGGTCGCATCAAACCTTGTTGGCTTACCTGGTCAGGCGGCTTCTGGAAAACGGCGCCAACTCTTCTTTCGTCAATCAAATTGTCGATGAAAATGTGGCTGTGGACACCTTGATCGCCGACCCGTTCGAAGCCGCCAAGGATTTGGACGGCGCACCGCATCCCCATATCGCGCTGCCGCCCGAGCTGTATTCTTTAGAGCGCCGAAATTCGACCGGCGTCGATGTGAGCAACGAAAACGTGCTGCGCGAACTGGATGCCGCTTTTCAAAAAATGGCCGGCCGGCAGTGGCGCGCCAGCCCGCTGTTGGAAGGCTTAACCGGCGTCGGTGCTCACGATTGGCAAACCATCGGCAATCCCGCAGATCGGCGGGATATTGTCGGACTGGTGGCCGAAGCGGATGCCGGAGACGTGGAGACCGCGTTGGTTACCGCCTCAAACTATGCGATTGAATGGCAATCCGTGGCGGCGCCGGAGCGCGCGGCGATACTCGTCA
>JBIODP010000116.1:0-7227 GCA_044445195.1 Burkholderiales bacterium
CAGCGGTCACGTATGACAATGCGCGGGCCGCTTCAGTCTGCGAACGCATCGACATCAACATGCGCCGCACATCAGGATGATGAATGATCGTTACCGGCCCCGGCGAACCGGTCAGATTGCGCGATTGCACGCGTTCTTTCGCATAATGCGATGCCTTCTGATAGGCGCGCTCGGCCAAACCGACTCCCTGCAAGCCGACGCCGAAACGGGCCGCATTCATCATGATAAACATGTATTCGAGGCCGCGGTTCTCTTCGCCGACCAGCATGCCGGTGGCGCCGCCGTGATCGCCGAATTGCAATACCGCCGTCGGACTGGCCTTGATGCCGAGCTTGTGCTCGATCGACACGCAATAGGCGTCGTTGCGCGCGCCGAGCGAACCGTCGGAGTTGATCAGGAATTTGGGAACGAGGAACAGGGAAATACCCTTGACGCCCTCCGGTGCGTCCGGCGTGCGGGCCAACACCAGATGAATGATATTCTCCGCCATGTCATGCTCACCGAAGGTGATGAATATCTTGGTGCCGAACACCTTGTAAGTGCCATCGGCTTGCGGCACTGCGCGGGAACGCACTGCCGCCAGGTCGGAGCCTGCTTGCGGCTCGGTCAAATTCATCGTGCCGGTCCATTTTCCCGAAATCAGATTGGCAAGGTAAATATTTTTCTGACTGTCGCTGCCGGCGGTCATCAAGGCTTCAATGGCGCCGTCCGTCAACATCGGGCAAAGCGCAAAAGATACGTTGGCTGCGTTGATCATTTCCGAGCAGGCCGACGCTACCAGCTTGGGCAGACCCTGACCGCCGAATTCGACCGGATGTTGCACGCCTTGCCAGCCCGCTTCGCCAAATGCCTTGAATGCTTCCTTGAAGCCTTTGGTCGTTGAAACCTGGCCGTCATGCCAATAACTAGGTTCCTTGTCGCCGATAAAATTGAGCGGCGCCACCACTTCACTGCAAAATTTGGCGCTTTCTCCCAACACCGCCTCTACCGTATCCAGGGTTGCATCTTCGCAACCGGGCAAAGCATTTACTTCGGCAAGGCCTGCCAATTCGTCAATCACAAACAACATGTCTTTTACAGGTGCAACATAACTCATTACCGACTCCAAAAAATTAAACCCTCAGCATTCACAGCTTGATTCGCCTTGCCTATTTACCCAGTTCGGCAATCAACTCCGGCACGACAGTAAACAAGTCGCCGACGATACCGTAATCGGCCACCGAAAAAATCGGCGCATCCGCATCCTTGTTGATGGCCACGATGGTCTTCGAATCCTTCATGCCGGCCAGATGCTGAATCGCACCGGAAATACCGACTGCGATATACAAGGTCGGCGCGACGATTTTGCCGGTCTGTCCCACTTGCCAATCGTTAGGCACGAAACCGGCGTCGACTGCAGCGCGGGATGCCCCCATCCCGGCGCCGAGTTTATCCGCCAGCGGTTCGAGAATCTTGAAGTTCTCGGCCGAGCCCATGCCGCGGCCACCGGAAACAATGATTTTCGCTGCCGTCAATTCAGGCCGGTCGGATTTCGCCAGTTCGCGCAACACAAACGCAGACTTTCCGAAATCGGCCACAGCCGCGACATTTTCAACGGCCGCTGCGCCGCCGGAGGCGGCAGCATCGAAACCGGTAGTACGCACGGTGATGACTTTCACTGCGTCGGTCGATTGCACAGTGGCGATAGCATTACCGGCATAGATTGGCCGCTCGAAAGTGTCCGGTGCATCGACTTTGGTAATTTCCGAAATTTGAGCCACATCCAGTTGAGCGGCAACACGCGGCAAAATGTTCTTTCCGTAAGCAGTCGCGGGAGCCAGGATATGCGAATAGCCGCTCGCCAGCGCGAACGTCTGGGCTGCGATATTTTCGGCCAGGCCGTTGGCAAACTGCGCGGCATCCGCCACCAGCACCTTGGCGACGCCGGCAACTTGTGCCGCCGCTTGCGCAGCAGCGCCGCAGTTGTGCCCTGCAACCAGAACGTGAACCTCGCCGCCGCACTGGATCGCGGCGGTAATGGTGTTGAGTGTGCTTCCCTTTAATGAAACGTTATCGTGTTCGGCAATGACTAATGCTGTCATGATGGCTTCCTGATTTGATGGCAAGCGCGTGTCGCGCTACTTCCGTGGTTTTTCATATGCTAAGGCGACCTCAGCCGCCCTCCCGCAAGCTTAAATAACTTTCGCTTCGTTCCTGAGTTTGGCAACCAGTGTCGCCACATCCGGCACAATAATACCGGCAGAACGCTTGGCAGGCTCCAGCACTTTCAAGGTCTTCAGGCGCGGCGCAACGTCGACACCGAGATCGGCCGGCTTCACCACATCAAGCGTCTTTTTCTTGGCCTTCATGATGTTGGGCAAGGTCACATAGCGCGGCTCGTTCAAACGCAAATCGGTGGTAACAATCGCCGGCAAGGTCAATGCCAATGTTTCCAACCCGCCATCGACTTCGCGAGAGACGGTTGCTTTGTCGCCGTCGATCGTCACCTTGGAGGCAAAAGTCGCTTGCGGCCAACCCAGCAAGGCAGCCAGCATTTGACCTGTCTGGTTGCAATCGTCGTCGATTGCCTGCTTGCCCAGAATGATCAGCTGCGGTTGTTCCTTGTCTGCCACGGCTTTAAGCAATTTCGCTACTGCCAAGGGCTGTAATTCAGCATCTGTCTCGACCAGAATAGCGCGGTCTGCGCCTATCGCCATTGCCGTGCGCAGCGTTTCCTGGCATTGCGCAACGCCGCAGGAAACGGCAATAACTTCAGTGAATTTGCCCGCTTCTTTCAAGCGCATCGCTTCTTCCACCGCAATTTCATCGAATGGATTCATCGACATCTTGACGTTGGCAACATCCACGCCTGAGCCATCGGATTTGACGCGTACCTTGACGTTGTAATCAACAACGCGCTTTACTGGAACCAATACTTTCATAGCTTTACCTTTGAAAAGATCGAATTGACATTAACTGGGCATGATTATAAAATAAAAATGAACGTTGCGTTGCAATTTAGCACGATCGTTCTATAAATTAATAAAAAGAAATCACGCATTCGTTTTTGCGGCACATCAAGAATGCGGGGGAAAATTAATATAAGCTACGATTGTGCGCGTTTATGCATTTGTGCCACGCCCGGCGGTCATGCGATTTTGGTGAGTACGCAGAACTTTATTTGCGTTTCATAAAGAAGATAAATTCCTTGTTTTCTTCGGCATATGACACCAGTTCGTTGCCTGTCTGTTTCGCAAAAGCCTGGAAATCCCGGACAGAACCGGGGTCTGTCGCCACAACGCGCAACACCTGACCGCTGATCATTTCGGCAAGCACTTTTTTTGTTTTTAATATCGGCAACGGGCAGTTCAAGCCCCGTGCATCAAGCTCTTTTTGAAAATCCATCGTTCTAGCCTCAAATGAGGAATAATTTGACCATTGAATTAGATTCTACTCCAAACCAAGTTGCTTTGGTGCGACGCAGCATCACGCCGTATTTGGAAAGTTGATCAATCCGCGTTCAAACACGTTCGGATACCCAAGCGGCAACGCCCAGTAAAGCTGCCGCCAACCCATTCGGGTCGGTCCCGCCGGCCTGCGCCATGTCGGCCCGCCCGCCACCCTTGCCGCCAACCTGCCGGGCTACAAAATTCACCAACTCGCCTGCCTTCACTTTTGCCGTGGAATCGGCAGTGACACCGGCAATCAGGCTGACCTTGCCGTCCTGCACGGTCGCCAGCACAATCGCCGCCGTCTTCAGCTTGCCTTTAAGCATATCCATGGTTTCGCGTAAAGTCGCGGCATCTGCGCCCTCGAGCGTTGCCGCCAATACCTTGATTCCTTTGATGTCGATCGCATGCGCCAATAATTCGTCACCCTGACTGGCAGCCAGTTTCGACTTGGCGGCGGCCAATTCCTTTTCTAACGCTTTCACATGATCCTGCACCTGGGTGATGCGTTGCATTAATTCTTCCGGCTGCACCTTGAGCGCAGCAGCAGCCTCGTTGACCCGGCTGCTAAGCGCCTGAACCAAACTCAGCGCACCTTCGCCGGTAACCGCCTCCACACGCCGGATACCGGCAGCGACGCCGCCTTCAGCCACAATTTTGAACAAACCGATATCGCCGGTGCGGGCTACGTGTGTTCCGCCGCACAACTCCTTCGACGAACCGATGCTCAGCACACGCACTTCGTCGCCATATTTTTCGCCGAACAACGCCATTGCCCCATGTTTGACCGCATCGTCAAACGACATGACTTTCGCCGCGGTTGCCGTGTTGCTCAAAATCTCGCGGTTGACGATTTCCTCGACACGACGAATTTCCTCTGCCGTCATCGGCCCGTTATGACTAAAATCGAAACGGGTTTTATCGGCATCGACCAACGACCCCTTTTGCGCCACATGACTGCCGAGTACTTCGCGTAGCGCCTTGTGCATCAAATGCGTCGCAGAATGATTGCGCTTTGTCCGAGCCCGCTTGTCCGCGTTCACCTCGGCAAAAACCGGGTCGCCGACCTTCAGTACGCCTGGCTCACCTGCCCCGTCTGTGATTAGCATGCCATGATGACCAAATACATCGGCCTGAATTTTCTGCGTATCAGTCACGCTGAAAAATCCAGTGGCTGAATCCAACCCGCCGGAATCGCCGCATTGACCGCCGGACTCTGCGTAGAATGGTGTTGTATCGAGCACCACGATCGCTTCCTGGTTTCGCTCGATTTGCTGCACCGCGGTACCATCGACGTATAACGCTACGACGATGCTTTCCTTCTGCACCTCCGTTTCGTAACCGACGAATCTCGTCTTCTGGCCGGTGTAGTCAACGGCGGAACTCATCTTGAACTTGCCGGCAGCGCGCGCAGCCGATTTCTGACGCTCCATCGCTGCATCGAAACCGGCTTCATCCAGCGCAATGCCGCGTTCGCGGCAAATGTCCGCAGTCAAATCCAGTGGGAATCCAAAGGTGTCGTACAACGCAAAGGCCGTGTCGCCATCGAGTCTTTTTGCATCCTTATTTGCGTCTTTAACCAACGCGGCTTCCAGTATTTTCATGCCGTGTTCCAGCGTCTCGCCGAAGCGCTCTTCTTCCTGTCCGAGCAATTGTTCAACCCGGGTTGCCGCTTCGGCCAATTCCGGGTAGGCGGCGCCCATTTCCAGCACCAGGTCTTTCACCAGCAAATAGAAAAACGGCTTGGTCTGCCCCAGTTTATGACCGTGGCGCAGTGCGCGCCGGATAATACGGCGCAACACATAACCGCGGCCTTCATTGCCGGGAATGACGCCATCGACAATCAGGAACGAGCACGCGCGAATATGGTCGGCAATCACTTTCAGGGAATTGTTCGACAAATCGGTGCAACCGGTCTCGCGGGCTGCCGCCTTGATCAAACTCTGGAAAAGATCGATTTCATAATTGGAATGCACGTGCTGCAATACCGCCGCAATACGTTCCAACCCCATCCCGGTATCGACGCACGGACGGGGCAGCGGGTTCATGTTGCCCGCATCGTCGCGATTGAATTGCATGAACACCAGGTTCCAGATTTCAATATAGCGGTCGCCGTCCTGATCGGCGCTGCCCGGTGGGCCGCCCCAGACATCGGCGCCGTGATCGTAGAAAATTTCGGAACATGGCCCGCATGGGCCGGTATCCGCCATTTGCCAGAAATTATCCGATGCGTAACGGGCGCCCTTGTTGTCGCCGATGCGCACAATTCGCTCAACCGGCACGCCGACCTCATTTTGCCAAATGCCGTAAGCCTCATCGTCATCTTGATAGACCGTGACCCAGAGTTTTTCTTTCGGCAATCCGTACACGCCGGTCAATAATTCCCATGCATAATGAATGGCGTCGCGCTTGAAGTAGTCGCCGAACGAAAAATTTCCCAGCATTTCAAAAAAAGTATGGTGACGCGCGGTATAACCGACGTTTTCCAGGTCGTTATGCTTGCCGCCGGCACGCACGGAACGTTGCGACGACGTCGCCCGCGTGTAATGCCGCTTGTCCTGCCCCAGGAACACATCCTTGAACTGCACCATGCCGGAATTGGTAAACAACAAGGTCGGGTCGTTTCCGGGCACCAGGCTTGAAGAGCGCACGATGGTGTGGCCTTTTGATTCGAAAAATTTGAGGAATTTATTGCGAATTTCAGACGTGTTCATGTTCTTGGGCGAAATAGAGAGAAAATAATTGCAAACCGACAATTATACGTGATAACCCGCGCGTTCCTCATGTTGCTTGATGGATGGAAGACCCGGACTGTGAGACAGCATTAACGCCATAAAACCAATGATTATCACCCATCTTCGGCTTTGCGGAAACTAAAATAATGTAGCTAAAATTGTGCGTCAATCAAATCGATACGATCGGTACAAAATGCATCCACGCCCCACGCCAGCAATTCCCGGGCGCGCTGCACGTCGTTAACCGTATAGCAAAGCAAACCATACCCCGCCGCTTTGACTGCCAGCGCTTGTGCCTGCGACAAATACCGGTGATCGACATGCAAGGCCACCGCATCCAGTTCCAACAGCCGCATTTGCCAGTCGGGCGGGATGCGCTCAACCAGATAGCCGCGCGGTATTTCCGGCGCGGCTCTGCGCGCCTCTTGCAATGCCTCGGCAGAAAACGATGAGAACAAAGGTAGCGCTTCCACTCCGCCCCCAACCGCCCGCGCGGAAATTTCAGACTCGAACAAATGTTGTACCAATTTCGCCACGGTATGCCCGGTTTCCCGGTCAAAACCGGAAGCCGGTTTGATTTCCACGTTCATCCAGATCCGATGCAGCTTACAAAAAGCCGCTGCCTCAGCCAAGGTCGGCACCGGCTCGCCGGTAAATTGCGCGCCGAACCAGCCCCCTGCATCCATCCGCCGCAATTCCTCCGCGGTAAAGTCTGAAATGGCGCCGCAACCGGCTACCGTGCGTCCCAACCTGTCATCGTGCATCAATACCGGCACGCCGTCGCCGGACAGCATCACGTCGAACTCGACCGCATGAAACCCCCGTTCAAGGCCGCAACGAATCCCGGCCAAGGTGTTTTCCGGAGCCAAAGTTCCTCCGCCGCGATGTGCCAGCACCTTAGGGTAAGGCCACATATCGAACGCTCATAGAATGATTGTAACTATTCAGCTGCTGGCCCGAGTGCGGAGTGCGTGTTTGGGGAAGTGAAAGCGCGGGCGGTGCGATAAATTTAGAGGGGTAAGAGAGAGACCCAAGAAGCCCGCGGGCATGTGTCCGGCGAAGAG